>JALSKZ010000077.1 GCA_026988575.1 Thermodesulfobacteriales bacterium
CATAAGCTATAAGAGATCCCTTCATCATACCTTTAACAAGGGGCTTAGCCGCCTGACCAAAAACAGGCAAAAGTTTGGGAATAACATAGGCCAAACCTAAACCAATTGATAAACCAGTTACTACCTCTTTTTTGACGAAGTCATCTGCATCAATCCCCATAATTTCCCCCCTTAATTTCCAAAAAAAGAATAGGAATTATGATATAAATTTTCAAGCTGGAGTATCATTCCATTCCTATACATCTCAAGAACTCGCAAGAGCCGTTTTTTAACGGAAAGAGCATTCTTTTGTCAATAAACTTTAACAATTTTTTGTTTTTTAAAAACGAAATGGATAAAAAATTAATGGTAATCGAATTACATGATGTATGTCCTTATTATCAGAAAGAGTTACTTTCTATTTTAGATATGCTTTATTGTTGTGAGGTTAATAAGTTTTCTTTACTCTTGATTCCTAATTTTAAAGGAACAAATAGATTAGATAAATATTTAGATTTTGTTGAGTTTATAAATAGGTTAGATCAAGAAATTATTATGCATGGTTGTTATCATATTGGTAAAAAAGATATCAAATATTTGTTGTTAACTTATGGTGAAGGTGAGTTTATTGGTTTAGATAGGTTTGAGACATTTAGACGACTTGATAATGGCAAGGAAATTTTAAATAAAGTTCAGATTGATGTAAAATATTTTGTTCCTCCAGCATGGATTTCTAATAAATTTCTTGAGGAAGAATTGCAAAGACTTAATTTTAGTGGTGTTGGCTATAGATGGTATCTAAAAGATTTTAATCGTTTTAAAATATATTCTCCTGTATTAACTTTTAGTAATAGAAGTGTTTTATCTTTTTTAAGTAAAGTAACCTCGAGTATTTTTCTGAAATTGTTTGATATTTTTAGTGTTATTAGGTTGGCAATTCACATGAAAGATGCAAGAGACGATGAGAAAATAACTTTATGGAAAAAGATTATTAAAATGTCTAATCATAGGAGGATGATTAGCTATGGAGAATTATTTAGCAAAGGTTGATTTACATGTACATTCAAAAGCTTCTAGCTCTCCAGTAGGTTGGATGTTAAGTGTTTTGAAGTGTCCTGAATGTTATACAGATCCTAAGGAACTTTATAAGAGGCTTAAAAATAGAGGAATGACTTTTGTTACTATAACTGATCATAATACGATTGATGGTGTGCTAGAAATAGCTCATATGCCTGATGTTTTTATTGGTTGTGAGTATACAGTTAAGTTTCCTGAAGAGCCTATAGAAATACATATTTTATGCTATGGGATGGATGAACAACAGCACAAAATCTTAAATAAGTTACGTGATAACGTATATGACTTTGTGGATTATATAAAGCAAAATGATTTAGCTTATAGTTTGGCTCATCCATTATATGCGGTAAACGGAAATTTGATTACTAAATATATAGTGGAAAAGTTAATTTTACTTTTTGATAATTGGGAAATTATAAATGGTACGAGATCTAAGAATACAGAAACAATAGAAAAGACAATAGCGGAGAAGTATAATGGTTGGCAAAAAATTAGAGAACTAGAAGAAAAATATAATATAACGTCGAGAAGGTCAAGAGAGAACATTTCTTTTACTGCTGGATCTGATGATCATGGTGGAATAGATGCTGGTAGAACATGGACTAGTGCTTATGCTTTTACTAAAAAAGAATTTATTGATTCACTAAAAACGGGTGACATCTCTATTGGATCTGAAGAATTAGGGGAAGAAAGATTGATAAATACTGTTGTAAGAGTTGCCTATAATTATATAAAACAGCATAAGAATCTTTCCAAAGAATTTAGAGAAATAGCAGATCATCTCTTGATGTATAAAGAAAATAAGTTTATCGATGTTTTAATAAAACGACATTTAGGTGTAAATAGTTCTCGAGAATTATTGCTTAAAGAAATTATAAGAAAATGTCCATTTATTGCTATTGAACGAGTAAAAAGGCAAGATTATTTTAGGAGTATAGGTGAAATTTTTGTTTCAATGTTATTTCAAGTTCTCCCTACAATAATAATATATCTGCAAAAGGCTGAAGAGATAAGAATTAAACAAGTGGCACAAAATTTAAATATATCTTTAAAGGAAAAAAAACGATTGGCTTATGTTACTGATACCTACTACGAAATCAATGGTGTTTCTCGTACCGCCCAAATAATCAAGACTCTTACTAAAAAGTACTGTTTGCCCGTTGATGTTATAACTATGAGCCGCGGTTTAAATGATGATGAAGATTGTATTAATCTCTTTACCTATTTAGATTTACCCACTCCATTTTATAATGAATTTAGATTAAGATTTCCTTCTTTGTTAGATATTTTTGATCTTTTGAAAGAAAGAGATTATTCTCACGTTCACATATCTACACCTGCACCTTTAGGCTTGTTGTTTTTATTAGCTGGTAAAGTGTTTCAATTGCCTGTCAGTTTTACTTTTCACACAGATGTTCCCGCTTATGTTGCCAAATATACACAAAGTGATGTTGCGCAAGAGTTAGTTTGGAATTTTTTTGTATTTCTTTCTAATTTTTGCGACAAGATATTGGTCCCTTCCAAAGTTTATTTAAAAAAATTGCAATCCTATGGTATTCCTTCTACTAAAATAAAAACTTTTTTGAGAGGTGTGGATACAAATTTATTTAGACCAGATAGACATGATCCTTTATTTTGGAGTACTGTTTTAGGATTTGATGTTCAGGATAAGACGATTGTTTTATTTGTTGGCCGTGTATCCAAAGAGAAAAATCTTGATTTAATTTTAAAAATAGCCTCTAGATTACCCGATTTGGTATTTGTTATAGTCGGTGATGGTCCTTATAGGAGTATTTTAGAATCTAAAAAGCCTAAAAATGTTTTTTTAGTTGGTTATATGGAGGGAGAAAAACTTGCTCGGGCCTATAGTAGTTCAGATATCTTTTTGTTTCCTTCAGAAACTGAAACATATGGTTTAGTTATATTAGAAGCTATGGCTAGTGGTCTTCCTGTTATTGTGAGCTCTATTGGTGCAGCTCATGAGCATATTAAACACAATTATAATGGTCTTATTGCCTCTTCTGAGGAAGAATTTTTTCATTATACTCATATATTAGCTACTAATGAGGGTTTAAGAATGAAATTGTCTTCTGAAGCCTTTTATACGGCAAAAAATCTCGATTTAGAGACTACCTATTTACAATATATAAATGAAATTTTATTCAATAAGGGGTTTCAAAATGAAGCTATTAGATGTTACGATTTACTATCATCAGAAAAGTGGCGGAATCAAGAAATATATAGATAAAAAGATAGAATTTTTCAATAATCATCCTGTTGTAAATCATATTTTAGTTATACCTGGTAAGAAAAATTGTGTTTATTTTAGAGGGAACACTAAGGTATATGAAGTAGTATCTTTTCCTATTCCTATGTCAGGAGGTTATCGATTTTTTGCAAATATAAAAAATATTAATCAGATTATTTCGCGAGAAAATCCGCATATTATTGAATTTGGTGGTTGTTATTCGTTGTATCCGTTAATAAAGAAATCCCCTTTCTCTATTTATACGATATTTTATCATTCTGATTTGCTTAATGATGTTAAATTATATCCCGGACCACAGAAGATAAAGAAGTTCTTTGTCCAATATATTATTGATAATGTTTTATTGCAAGCCGATTTGATTTTGTCCCCCAGTGATCGATATTTTTCTATATTACAGGAAATGGGCGTTAACTCAGTTGTTCCTATTTATCTTGGTGTTGATAGTAAAGTTTTTTGCCCTGCATATAGAGAAACAGATTTTTGGCGTCGTTATAATGTAAATGACAAAAAGATTAAGTTATTATATGTTGGTAGGCTATCTATTGATAAAAATATTACTTTATTAATCGATCTTTTGAAGTTTTTAGATCCTGAGAAATATCAGTTGATTATTGTAGGCTCGGGTCCCTTGGCTCCATTTGTTAAGATTAAGGAAAAGAAAATTAAAAATTTGACTTATTTGGGACATATTCAAGATGAGTCTATTCTGGGGAAAATTTATGCCAATGCAGATATATTTGTTAGTACTTCATTTTACGAAACTTTTGGTTTAACTTTTGTTGAGGCTCAATCTTCCGGCCTTCCGGTTGTTGCTTTCGATTTGAAAATAGATACGCAATTGATAAAAGATTTTTTGGTAAAAGATTTTGACTTAAAATTATTGGCTCAAAAGGTCAATTACGTTGCTCAAAATTTTTTGGGTCCTAAATTGAGAAATATGTTGCATATACAAGCAAGTAAGAACTTCTCTTGGGAAAAAACTTTTTGCAAACTTGTTAATATCTATAGAGATTTGGTAAGAAATAGATTTTTAGTCTCTCCTTTTAGCTTTTCTTCGTCCCCTTTTTTTTCGTTTAAAAATTCTTCCCCTTTTTTATAAATCTTTCTTACTCGATTAATTTGTTTTAGGAGACCTTTGCAAAATTGTGGAGATCAGTATTGCAAGCACAACCGCAAGGGATCCGTTCCCATTTTTCATTCCGAAAAATGGGAACGGTTGCTTGAACGGGCCTTAAGAAAAGATGTTTTGCAAAGGTCTCTTTAGGTTAGTTACTTAGAAGTCAAAAAGAGACCCGTTTTAAAACGGGTCTCTTTTTGGTTGAGCTTATTTTTCTATTTTAACCGGTATTTGTTTCCCTTTGGCCTCTTCCTTCTTGGGAAGGATAATTTTTAGTACGCCGTTCTTATAAGAGGCTTCTATCTTGTCGGCATCTATTTCGGTAGGGATCTGGACACTGCGCACAAAGCTTCCGTAACTGCGTTCTACCCGATAAAAATTTTCGCCTTTTTCTTCTTTTTCCTGTTTCTTTTCCCCTTTAATGGTCAACACATTTCCCGAAATGGTTATTTCTAGGTCCTCGGGGTTTATGCCTGGAACATCGGCCCGAACAATTACGGTGTCTTTGGTCTCGGATATGTCTAGGGCAGGCACCCACTCTGTATTCAAAGTTTCTGGTAAGGACTCGCGCCCGAAAAATTCAGTCCACAAACGATCCATCTCTCTTTTTAGGTCTCTTAAAGGACGCCAAGGTACTAATTCGGTCATATTTTATCACCTCCTTTTTTCGTCGTTTCCGCAAAAAACGGTAAGTATTTGTCCAAAATTGTCAACTTTTCAAGGACCTTTGGCTACGGGGGTCGGTGATCTCTTGGAGGGCCTCTCCCAAGAGATTAAACCCCAGTACAGTGATGAGAATAGCCAATCCTGGAAATACGGAAAGCCACCAGGCCACTTCCAGGGTGTTCTTGCCGTCGGTTAGCATATTCCCCCAGGAGGGGGTAGGAGGTTGGACTCCTAGTCCCAAAAACGACAATGCCGATTCTACCAAGATGGCGTTTCCTACTCCCAGGGTGGCGGAAACAAGGATAGGGGGGAGGGCGTTGGGCAGTATGTGGAGAAAGATAATGCGCAGGTTGCTTGCCCCCAGGGCCTTTTCGGCCAAAACAAACTCGCGTTCTTTGAGACTTAAAAACTCGGCCCTAACCAAGCGGGCTACACCCATCCAGCTAGTCAGACCAATTACGATCATAATATTAAAGATAGAAGGTTCTAAATAGGCGATAACGGCTAAAATCAGGAAGATAGTAGGGAAACAAAGCATTATATCAATAAAACGAGATATAAGGGTGTCTATCCATCCTCCATAGTATCCAGCCAGCGCTCCAAGGACTACGCCAATGGCCAAAGAAATACCCACAGCCAGTATGCCAACCTCAAGGGATATGCGGGCTCCGTATATAAGGCGTGACAGGATGTCTCTACCCAAAAGATCTGTACCGCAGGGATGAGAAAGACTTGGGGGACATAATACGTGCTGGACATCTATGGCAAGGGGATTATATGGGGCCAGGTACGGGGCAAAAAAAGCCACTATTAGAAGCAACGAGACCACCAAGAGACCCAAAAGGCCTAATGGGTGTCGTAAAAGGGCCTTTAATATCACCTTCTGCTTTCTCCTTTAGCGACCTTCTAAACGGATACGTGGGTCGGCAAGGGCGTAACAGATATCGGCCACAAGATTGCCCAATAAGGTGAGTATGGAGACAATGACCAAATTACCCATAATTAGTGGGTAATCTCTGGCCATAACGGCTTGCCACATGAGTTGTCCTACACCTGGTATGCTAAAGATAGATTCAAATATTACACTACCGCCTACTAAACCAGGAATAGAGAGCCCCAAGAGGGTAATGACCGGCAATAGGGCGTTCCTTAAGGCATGTTTGTAGATAACGGTTCGCTCTGGTAGCCCCTTGGCGCGGGCGGTGACGATATAGTCTTGACGCAGGACTTCTATCATGGAGGCCCTCATAAAGCGTGACAGCCCTGCTAGCCCCCCAAAGGCAGAGACAAAAAGGGGAATTAACAGGTGTTTAGTCCAATCGATGATTTTTTGCCCCACACTCATTTTTTCGTACCCCATGAGGCTGTGTAGTCCTGAAATAGGTAGGAGATGCCATTTTATACCTAGAAGCAACATTAAAAGTAAGGCCAGCCAGAAACCAGGCATGGCGTAGCCTATAAACACCACAATGGTTGTAACCCGGTCAAATAAGCTATTTTGGCGTACGGCGGCCGTAACGCCCAAGGGCAGGGCAATGATAAAAATTAGGAATAAAGACAAAATGTTTATAAGGAGCGTTATAGGGAGACGTTCTTTTATTTTGTCCCAAACAGGACGACGGTCAGGGGCAAAGGAACGTCCTAGATCTAAGGTGAGAAGGCCTTTCATCCACTTCAGGTATTGTACATAAAGGGGTTTGTCTAATCCGTATTGCGACAGGAGACGCTGTCTCATCTCTGGGGTGAATTTGGGATTAAAGTCTGCCATAGGCCCTATGGGTTCGCCAGGGGCCAGATGGATAATAAAAAAGGATATCAGGGTTATACCCCAGAAGGTGAGCAGGAGACTTACCATGCGTTTTAAAAGCCATACGAACACTATTACGGCCTCCTTGCCTTAAGCTCTGCTTCCGAAGGGCGCAGGTATAAAGGCACTAAGCGTGTGGGATCATCTACTTTACCGGCAAGAAATCTCTGGCGGGCCAAAAAACCGACACTGTAAGCTCTTGGATATCTTAGAGGGCTCAAGGAAGGAACGAAGTTTGCCCCTAGTAGTTTTTGCCAAAGAGAGCCATAGAGTTTAAGGGCATCGCCCACAAAGAGTGTGGGGCCTTTTATATGAGAACATAGTTTTTCTGGGCTTAGTAAAGAAGGTGGCCACACTGTTTCTAGCGTCTTGTTATCGGACCATCTGTATAGGGCGGCGTATACTTGGTTGCGTCGGGCATCAAGGGCAGGGCAAATAAAGCCGTCGAAATAAAGGGCCTGGGCGGCCAGGGCCTCCAGGGTGGATACACCCATGAGGGGTATGTTACCCCCCAAAGCCAACCCTTTAGCCGTGGCCAAACCTATGCGCAAGCCTGTAAAGCTACCTGGTCCTATGCTAACGGCCACGCCGGCTATCTCTTCTAGAGATAAGGACAGGCGCTCAAATAAATAGCGTATAGAGACCAGAAGGCGCCTAGAATGGGTCTCTGAGGAAGATAAAAATATCTCGCCTTTTAAATCTTCCCCTACGATAGCCACTCCCCCAGCAGGGCTGGCTGTTTCTATGGCCAATATCAGGCTCTCTTGCACTCTATTTCTCCGCGGAAGAATAGATTTGATCCCCTAAATCTTAGGACGTGAAGGATTAAATGCAAGGGGGCTTATTTCTTTAAAAGGGTGGCCGTGTCTTTGTCTATGCGGAGTATGTGACCACAAAACCAGTTACCCAAAAATTCAAATAGTTTTACTAGCTCTTTTGTCGACAGAGAGCCGTTTTCAAAAAGACCGGTAAATTCCTGAATGCGGTCGATAAAGTAACGGTGTTCTTTAAGGTGTTTTTCGAAGAAGTCTGGGGGGAACGCCGGCGCATTTTTCATGAGGTTTTCTTCTGTACTGAAATGTTCTACTATGTATTCGTTTAGAAAGTTGATTACCTTTTTGAGCTCTTCTCGCCCGGTCTTCTCTTCGTAAAGCATGGAGTGTAAGTCATTTAAGATCTTTATGAGGGAGCGGTGTTGGGCGTCGATTTCCTCAAAACCGGTTTCGTATTCGGGTAGCCATTCTATAAAGCTCATAACTCCACCTGGAGGACGGTCTTTAAAAGAGATCGGCCCACAGAAAAATTACTTTAATATTTTGCGCAAGTAAGGGTTTAGTGGGTAAAGCGGTACCACAAATCCCAGCCAATGGCGGCCAAGGAAAAAATAAATATTATTAAGTAATTAAAGCGTTCTTTAGAAACGTAAACACTACTGACGATATAATAGAGGGCTTCCCAATCACTTTCTTGAAGTTCGTTTCGCTTTTTAAGCTTCTCCAGCAGGGCAAGTTCTCTTATAACGCGTCGTCTTCGATGGGTGATGTAGGTGCGGAAGGAAAAAAAGAGCATATTCCCACAGACACCTATATACCAAAACAAAGAGATGAGTTCGGGCCGGTAGACCTTGGCTACCAAGATAAGTCTTAAAGAAATAGCTGCTGTTAACCCTACGCCAAAGGCCAGCCACGTTATCCAGGTGGGAAACCGGTGCGGAATATGGATCTCGTGTACTTCTTCCATGACTATAATTTAGCGGCTATTTCTTTGGCGAAATAAGTGATGATAATATCGGCTCCGGCCCTCCGAATACAAAGGAGGCTTTCTTTTACGGCCCTTTCTTCGTCCAGCCATCCTAGTTTCGCCGCGGCCTTTATCATGGCGTACTCCCCGCTTACCTGGTAGGCGGCTAAGGGGTGATGGGTTTCTTCCCGCAAGGTCCTTATGATGTCTAGATAGGGAAGGGCAGGTTTTACCATAATAATATCGGCCCCTTCTTCTATATCCAGTATGGCCTCTCGTATGGCTTCTCGGGCATTGGCTGGGTCCATCTGGTAACTGCGCCGATCACCAAACTGAGGAGCCGAATCCGCTGCTTCACGAAACGGTCCGTAAAAACTGGAGCAATATTTAACTGCGTAACTCATTATAGGAACATGGCTAAACCCTGCTTCGTCTAGCGCTTCTCTTATGCGGCCTACACGGCCATCCATCATGTCCGAAGGGGCTACCATGTCTGCTCCGGCCTTGGCGTGAGAGACCGCTGTACGGGCTAATTGCTCTAGAGTAAGATCATTGTCGACCTCTCCGTTACGAATAAGACCACAATGTCCATGGCTAGTATATTCGCATAGACAAACATCGGTAATCACTAAAAGGTCCGGTACCGCTTTTTTTAGCGCCCCTATAGCCCGTTGGATAATGCCCTTTGAGGCATAAGCTTCAGAGCCTATTTCGTCTTTTTTTTCCGGGATGCCAAACAAAATTACCGCGGGTATGCCCAATGCGTATACTTCTCTGGCTTCTTCCACAGCCTGGTCTATAGAAAGACGAAAGATACCAGGCATAGAAGCAATTTCTTGGCGCACTTTTTGGCCAGGCAATATAAACATAGGATAAACAAGGTGTTTTACCGATAGCTCTGTCTCACGCACCATAGAACGGAAGGCTTCGTTTTGGCGCAACCTCCGTGCACGATATTCAGGAAAAAGCATGTAGACCTCCTCGCTATCTTTAGTTTAACAAATCTTTACAAGGTTCTCGGTGGTGGTCAAGCTGTTCCAAAAACCCCCCTGCTCACCCTTGGGTTGAGTGCTTGTAGATAAAGGCCTTCCTAACGATGGCAATCCCTGTGGTTATAGGTAAGGCCTCGGTAAGCCCCTCTAACAAGAGGCTTTGTCCTAAGAGCCTTTTCCTATAAAGGTTTAAGAGCAAAAGACAGTAAACTGGTATAAAAAGAAGAGTTATCATCCTTATGCCCCAAACAATGACCAGGGCAAGTAGGCCTATGGCTACATATAATATTTGAAACGTCTTTTTTTCGCCTACAAATACCGGCAAGGTCTCCTTCCCCACGAAACCATCGCCCTGTACTTCTAAAATTTCTAGAAACACCGCTCGTATAAAGGCGATCAGAAAGGAAAAGGCCATGAGTACATAAGGGCTTTGGGGATGGTTTTCAGATATCCAGGGGACCAAGGTGGAAAAAGACATCCAGGCCAAGGCGATAAATAGGCTTCTTACTCCAGGGAACCACCTCGCTCTAGAAGCTTGCTTTTTAGAAAAAAACGGAAGGCTGTAGATTATGGTGATAAGGGTCAAAAAGACTACCAAGCCAAAGGCAGATCGAGCATAAGTCCAGGCCATAAAGAGCGTAATCAGGTAGCTTAGAAGGGAAAGGCCCAATAAAAAAGGCCTATATTTTTCCAGAAACTGGGCGCGAAAGGGGTCGTTTAGCCTGAGGGACTTTATATCCATGAGTCGGTTTAGGGTATGGGCCCCGAAGCAAAAGCAACTTGCCATTAACGGATAATAGATCTTAGAGGGAAGTCCCATGAGAACTAAATTGCTCAAGGTCAAAACAAAAATTCCCAGCCCCAAGGCCAAATTGCTTTCAAAACAGAAGCGCAAAAGCTTACGCAGCCATCTCTTCCACCCAGGTTCATAGGGAGAAGGCAGGTTTTCTAACGTGCGGATCACCTGATTTATAACCCAGTTAGGAGTAGAGGCCCCGGCTGTTACGCCCACGCGTTTAAATTTCTGGAGCCTTTTTAAAGGCAAGTCGTGGGCTGTTTCTACCAAAAATACTTCACGACCCTCTTGCTGGGCTATTTGGGCCAGGCGTTTGGTATTGGCGCTGTTTTTACCCCCCACAACTACGATGGCTTCGCATAATTTACAGAGGCGGCGCACTTCTTTTTGGCGCTCATGGGTGGCGTTACAAATGGTGTTATAGACCTTGCCGCCGGGAAAGCGCCTCAAAAGCTCCTGGACGATCTTTGTATATAGAACTGTATCTTGTGTGGTTTGAGAAAGAATTACGTATTTTTGAAGGGGGGGGAGGGAGTCTATTTCTTGAGGAGAACTTATTACCAGACCTTTGTCTCCGGCATAACCTAAGAGACCTTTTACTTCGGCATGCTCAGGGTCACCTACAATGATTACGTGAAAGCCTTGTCTACTATAACGGCGGGCCAGGGCTTGTACACGTAGGACGCGAGGACAAGTGCCGTCTATAACGTGAAAGCCGGCCTTTTTAAGGGCTTCCTTTTCTTGAGGGGGTATTCCATGGGCCCTTATTATGATTGTCCCCTGGCCTTGGGTAGGTATCCCTTTTAAGGGATAAACATTTAGGGTCTCTAAAAGCATAAGGGCTTGTGCATTATGAATGAGGGGGCCGTAGGTGTAAACAGGTGGGGGGGCTTCTCCTGCCGCCCTCAGGGCTATTTGTACGGCCCTCCTTACTCCCATGCAGAAACCAGCCTTTTGGGCCATGACCACCTGCATCAAAACACCCCTTGTACCTGATTTTCTAGTTGGTTTAAAAGTCCATTATCAGCAAAACTGAAATAGCCCTCTTTGGCAATAATTAAATGGTCTAAAAGACGGATTTGCAAAACCCGGCAGGCCATGAGTATTCTTTTAGTGAGGTCAATATCTGCCCTGGAAGGGGAAGGATCTCCAGAAGGATGATTATGGGCCAGGACAAGGGCGGTCGCCTGAAGCTCTAGAGAACGCTTTAGAATTTCTCTAGGGTAAACAGCGCTCTCGTTTACGGTGCCCTGAAAGAGCTCTTCCACCGTGATAATGTGGTGTCGCGCGTCCAGAAATAATACTTTAAATACTTCTCTTTTCAGGTCCATCATGCTATGGCCCAAGTATTCAAATACTTCTTGGGCGCAGGAGATATAGGGCCTCTTGGCCAGACGCCGGGCCAGGAAGCGTCGGGCTACCTCGTGAACAAATTTAAGGGCCAAGGCGTTTTTGGGGCCTACCCCAGAAACCTTACAAAGTTCTTCCAACGGGGCCTCTAGGACTTGGGCAAGACTACCGAAGCGCTTTAAGAGCTCCCGAGCCTGTATCTTACAGTCCCGACGGGGGGTACCAAAAATAAGCAATAGTTCCAATACCTCTTCGTCCGTAAAGGCTTTAAGCCCGTGGGTTAAAAATTTCTTCCTAAGACGCTCTCGGTGCCCAGCTACTCGCTGATAAAATTCTGCGGGTAATTTTGCCCCCATTTGTCCAAAATCGACCTCAAGCCCCGGATAACTTTAAACAAAGATGGTGATTTTGTTTCAACGTATGCACCAAACGATAATACGTTTCGACAGGGGAAGTCTTCCGGCCTACCAAGATCTTTGCCACCGGTGTGCCTATTTTTTGGTAATAATTTATCAAAGGACGGGTTCTTTCTCTGTAAGTAAGCCATTTCTTGTATATTAACTCAATGTAATCGTCACGGCGGCCCTTTCTGTCTCCGCCTACGTCTTTGTGTATCCTTTCTAGTACTTCCTCAAAGGAGGCCTCTAATACCACCACCGTGTTTATGGCCACCCAAGGTCTGAGGGCCTCGGCTTGACCTTGGTGTCTAGGAAGACCGTTCATGACTAATAATTCGTTACCCTGGGCCTTTTTAGAGGCCAGAAAAAAGCGCAGTATTTTTAAGGCCAAAGGAAAGTGTTGGTCTTCTAACAAGAGACCCTCTTCCAGTACTTTCTGGATAAAGATACGCTCAGAGGGCAAAAATTCCTTCCGCGAGGGTCCGTAGGCAATCGAACGCAATTGTTGACCAAAATCGAAGTGAAGGCATCTTTTCCCTAAGAGTCCTTTTTCACTTAAGAGATCTCCCAAGGGAGATTTGCCTACCCCAGTAGGACCGAGGAGTAAAATAGCCGACCACTTGGACATAATTTTTTACTAAGGTAATATAGCGTCTACAAAGGCCTCGGCCTCAAAGGGATCAAGGTCTTCGATCTTTTCCCCCAGGCCTACGAAGCGAATAGGTACCTTAAAAAGATGGGCTAAGGTCAGGGTGATACCTCCTTTAGCAGTTCCATCCATTTTGGTGATAATGAGCCCTGTTAAAGGTAGGGCCTGGCCAAAGAGTTCTACCTGGCGCAAGGCATTTTGCCCGGTGGTGGCGTCGATTACCAAGAGGTTTTCGTGAGGGGCCCCCTCTAAGACTTTACCAGCAACGCGGGCCATTTTTTTGAGTTCTTCCATCAGGTTATATTTGGTGTGTAATCTCCCAGCAGTATCTACCAAAGCGATATCTACTCCCCTTTTTTGAGCAGCCTTTAGTCCTTCAAAGACTACCGAAGAGGGGTCTGCCCCAGGGGTTTGTTTTACTATTGGTACTTCAAGCCTCCTACTCCAGGTTTCCAGCTGTTCAATAGCGGCCGCGCGGAAGGTATCAGCAGCAACCAAAAGGGGCTTGTAGCCCTCACTTTTGAGTCGATAAGCTAATTTAGCTATCGTGGTAGTCTTGCCTACACCGTTTACCCCTACAAGGAAGATAGCTGCAGGCCTTGCCAGGGGAGGGAAGGCAGGGGAGGGAATTGATAACATTTTGAGCATCTCTTCGCGGAGATAGCGCTTACACTCACTACTCTTCAGGAGTTGCCCGTCTTTTACTTTGAGTCTTAAAGGATTAAGAAGGCTCCTTACTGTATCTATATTTATGTCTGCGGTAATAAGGGCTTCTTCCAGTTCCTCAAAAAAGGCCTCGTCTACAATGCGTTCTACCACAAAGAGCTCTCCGAGGCCTTCTTTTAGGCGTTCTCTAGTACGGGACAAACCCTTTTGAAATTTACTCCAAAGCCCCTTTGTCTGCTGAGGCCTGTTCCCTTCTGTATCCGGACTTTCTGGACTTTCTTTTTTAAACCACTTGAACATGAGTGCTCCTTGGAGTATTAAGATCTTTCGGGAAATTTAAAACTATATAATTAACTAGTAAGTATATTTTGGCAACCAGAGATGGATATAGCTTACAAATTATTACCACCAGAAAAGCGCCGTTCTTTACCACCCAATTTGGCCTTGGATTTTGGTCGTCTCTTTACAGATCATATGTTCTATATGGAATATGAAAACGGGGTGGGCTGGCAGAATGCCTGCATAAAACCCTATGAACCCATTTGCCTCGACCCGGCGGCTGTAGTTTTTCACTACAGTCAGACTATTTTTGAGGGGCTGAAGGCCTATTTGGGGGTTGATGGCCGGATACGCCTTTTTCGTCCAGATAAAAATGCCGAGCGTTTTGCTCGTTCGGCACGTCGTATGTGTATGCCGGAAGTGCCCAAGGAAGTTTTTCTTGAGGCGGTCAAAAGTCTCGTCAAGGTAGAAAAGCAATGGGTGCCCAGCGAAAGGGGGGCGGCCCTTTATATCCGCCCTTTGTTAATGGGGGTAGAGGCCTTTCTTGGGGTCAAGCCCAGCAGCAAGTATATTTTCTTTATCATCCTCTCCCCTGTGGGGGCTTACTATAAAGAAGGCTTTTCTCCTATTCGTATTTATGTGACCGACAAGTATGTGCGGGCCGTACCCGGGGGAGTAGGAGACGTCAAAACCGGGGGGAATTATGCGGCCAGCCTTATGGCTTCTGAAGAGGCCAAAAAACTTGGTTATACGCAAGTGCTCTGGTTAGATGCTATCCATAGACATTACATTGAAGAAGTGGGCACCATGAACATCTTTTTTTATTTTGAAGACGAGTTAGTCACACCGGCCCTTTCCGGGAGCATCCTTCCTGGTATTACGCGCGAGTCCGTCCTCCAGATGGTGCGGGATTGGGGAGTGAAGGCGGTGGAAAGACGCATATCTATCCAGGAAGTGATTGAAGGTATCAAAACAGGACGCCTAAAAGAGTGTTTTGGTACAGGAACAGCGGCTGTTATATCTCCTGTGGGTTGGTTGGCTTACCAGGGTAAAGAATACACCATAAATAATGGTAATACAGGGCCTCTGGCGCGGAAACTTTTTGAGGAACTTACCGGGATCCAGTACGGGGATCGTCCTGACCCTTACGGGTGGGTACAGTTTCTTTAGCTTGGTGTCTGTCTTTCAAGACTATTTCTTCAAACCGGCGATCAAGCTCCTCTTCTAGTTGACGAAGGCTTTTGATCCTTTTTTCCTGTCTGGTGGTGATTTCTTCCAGGATCTTTTCTTCTCCAAAAAGGAGAAAATCTTTTATTACGCGTTCGATTTCTGATATGTTTCGAGGCCAAGAATACCGTAAAAATTGTTCCCATAACTTAGGAGAGGGTCCTTTATAGGGCAACCAATATAAGGAACTGTAGTTTTCCAAAAATTGTTCTACAAGGATGGGTAAGTCTATAAAACGGCGTCTCAGGGGAGGTAAATATAAGTTGAATTCCGAGAGTCGAAAATAAAGGGAAGGTAAAAGATCCCCCCTTTTTAGCAGATTCCCCGGGGGGCTATTTAGCGATACCACCAATTTCAGGGTGGGGCTAAATTTTTTGTATGAACCAGCAGGGAAAAAGCTCCCTGTTTCTACGAAGTACAAAAGCTTCTGTTGGGCAATAAGGGCTAGCTTTTCCAAGCCTTCTATGTAAAGGAGGCCGTTGCGTGCCCTGTGTAGGGCCCCCTCTTTGGCCTTTTTGATTTTGGGAAAGGCCTTTGCTGTAAAACCGAATAATAGGGCTTCATGCATTTCTTTGGGCAGGGCTTGCGCGGCAAATTTTACAAAGGGCCCTCCCCAATAGCCATGCAGGTGACGAGCCAATAGTTCCTTGCCTGTGCCGGGTTCGCCTTCTAGTAATAAAGGATTGGCCAGGGAAGCCAAAAAAGATATTTTCTTCCTGAGGGCGACAATCTTTTGGTCTTCTCCAAGAAAGGGCCTTTCCCGTTCTATCTCCTTGAGATATAGACGTATATCTAAGACCTTTTCTAGATGTTCATAAAACCTTTGTGGTGTAAAAGGTCTTTTAAGATAAGAGATTTTTTGAAAATGAGAAATACCTGTGGCCTTCCGTTTAGTACCGATACACATTATAGGAATATGAGGATCAAAATGAGACTTTAAAGCCAAGAGGAGATCTTGATCCAGGGTTGAAGGCTCTAAGAGGATAATTAAGTCGACCTCTGGATTATCTACTACCTTAAGACCCGCCAGATGAAGTAAGTTGCTTACATAACGACCTAAACTCCCCTCTTTAGTCAAAATTTTGACTTTTATCATGCTAATCCTTAATTTTGCTTAAAAAATCCTTGCCGAGACGTCAATAAATATGGCCTTTTCAAATTGTTTAATTTCTCTCTCGGAGAGACTTATGCAAAAAAAATGCCTTCTTTTTGCCTGGGGGAAAGATTTGAATAAGGTTACCTGAAAGGGCATATTTTGTTGGATTTTTGGTCCAAAAAGGCTGAAAAAATACCCTGAGGGAGTAGAAAATCTTTTGATTTTGAGAAGCCCATCCGGAAGGGCAGGAGATTTTCCTGCCCTTCCAAATAGGAAAAATTTTTACCTATATAGGAAAACTTTTTCCTATTTAAGGATATCAGAAGTCGACAATTTTTTTGGCCTGGGCCGTGGCCTTTTGTACGGCTACGGCCTTGTCCAGGTCAATATCAGCCAGTTCTTCTTCCCCCATATCCCTATATACTTGACTTCGGGCCATAAAGGCTGCAGCGTAGAGTGGTTGCAGGTCAATGGCCTTATTAAAACAGTTAAGGGCCTTTTCCAGGTCTTTTTTGCGATAAAAGACCTGTCCCAGTCTAAAGTGCAGCCGGGCGTTATCGGGTTCTAGTTCGAGGGCCTGTTTTAGATCTCTTTCGGCCTCGTCAAAACGTTCATAATGCATGTATACCGCTGCACGAGCATGAAGGGCCCTTACCATTTGAGGGTCTTTTTCCAGGGCCTGATTTAGATATTCTAAGGCTTGGTCAAATTGTCTTTTGAAGAGCAAGAAAGCCCCTTCTTCAAAAAGTTCTTCGGCCGTCATAAATACCTCCTTGGCAAATGGTTAGACTTTGTTTAATAGTAAACTGAAAATAAGGCAACGAGGAGGGGTGCCCGAGTGGTCGAAGGGGGCGGCCTTGAAAGCCGCTGAGGGTCTAGTGCCCTCCGGGGGTTCGAATCCCTCCCCCTCCGTGGTGCTTTAAAAACTTGCGTAAAAGGCCATCTTTCGTTAGCCTATATAGCATGGTTGGAGGGGTGACCGAGAGGCCGAAGGTGCTCGCCTGCTAAGCGAGTGTGCCCTTAACCGGGCACCGTGGGTTCGAATCCCACCCCCTCCGCCACTTCCTCCCAGGTAATTCCCTTTGGGGGTTAGACATTGATCCTCGTCCTAGGAGCAGGCAGTTGGGGTACGGCTTTAGCCCATCTTTTAGCACAAAAAGGCCTCTCTGTGGTCCTTATTGCCCGTCGCCAGGAAGTAAGTGCGGCTATAAATAACCAACATGAAAACCCTTATTATTTGCCCGGTATAAGGCTGTCTTCACGGCTTAAGTCTTCTACATCTTTAGAAGGCCTATTGCCTAAGGCAAAGGTATTGGTCTTTGCGGTGCCTTCGCATGCCTTAAGAGAGGTCCTCCGTAGCCTAAAAAGACTCCTGACTGAGCCTATACCAGTGGTCTCCACCATAAAAGGCATTGAAGAGGGATCTTTAGCCACTATGAGTCAGGTAGTAGTAGAAGAATTGGGGGCCCCGTGGCGTCCTATGTATACGGTTCTTTCTGGACCAAGCTTTGCCAAGGAGGTAGTCCAAGAACGTCCTACAGCAGTGACTGTGGCCGGTTTCGAGGTCCACATAACCAGGCAAATTCAAGATCTCTTTTATGTGCCTTATTTTCGGGTATATCGCAGTACAGATGTCTTGGGGGTGGAGCTAGCCGGTGCCCTCAAGAACATCATAGCCATTGCGGTGGGCATCTGTGACGGTCTTGGTCTTGGTTTTAACGCCCGCGCGGCCTTGATTACCCGGGGGTTGGCTGAGGTATCCCGTCTAGGTGCCTATCTGGGGGCGAATCCCCTAACTTTTTCCGGCCTTGCTGGTTTAGGTGATCTCGTTTTGACGTGTACAGGACCTTTGTCCCGCAACCGTACGGTAGGGCTCAGACTAGGGCAGGGAGAAAGTCTTGATAAAATATTGTCCGACATGACACAAGTAGCCGAAGGTGTACGCACTACCGCCTCGGTGAAAAAGCTTGCCGATAAACTTCAGGTGGATATGCCTATTACACAGGCCGTCTATCGGGTGCTTTATCAAAGAGAAGATCCCCTCCATATGGCCGAAGAACTCCTCTCTAGGAGCCTTAAGGACGAATTTTGAGCCACTGACGATCATAAGAAAACCACATTGTTATTAGTTGGACCCCGCCCTCTAAAGCCTCTTCAAAGATACGGGCAAAACAGGGGTCTATGTCTGCGGCTGGGGCGAAATATTTGGTATCTGGCCGGAAGATCAAGACCCATAAAAGGGCCCCAAACCCCTGGCGCTTTAAACTAAGGAGTGTTTTCAGGTGTCTGCTCCCCCTAGTTGTAGGGGCGTCCGGGAAGAGGGCCATTTTCCCCTGAGCCATGGTACAACCTTTTACTTCAACAAATATCTTTTCTCCTTTTTCGGTAAGCAATAAGTAGTCGAGACGTCCATTTTCTACCTGGGGTTCGGCAATTATTTCTTTGAGAGGAGCTAGGGGGAAAAGGTTTGGCTTACGGAGTATTTTCTCGGTAAGGGCTCTATGATAGCCCGAATTTATAAACACCCACTGGTTAGCATGTTTGGCCGCCAAAAGAGACCAACGGGTACGACGTCTAGGGTTGTTAGCCCTTTTCAAGACTACCCTGGCCCCTGGATACAATAGTTGAGGCAGGCGGCCTGGATCGTGGACGTGGGCCTCCACTTCTTGTCCGTTGGCCAGACGCACTACGGCCAAAAAGCGGTTGGGGCGACGGAGGAATATGGCTTCTTGCTCAGAAATAACCTTTAAAACAGGTATCATTCTTTTACCTTAATTAGGCGCTGGGCAAAGTATTACCCCTCTGGGGAGATGCCGAGCCTTTTTAAGGCAAGCGAGGCCAGTTCACGCACTTTTTCGTCGGGAGAAGATAATAATTTTTTAAGATGATCCGGGGCACCAGCCCGGATTAGATCTTCCTTATACCTTGGTATCAAGCGTAAAAGCCCCTTTAATACTTCATATTGAATAGGACTAAATTCCAAATAATTACCTTCTTCCCACAAATAGGAGAGAAAAATGGTGAGGTATTCGCGGGCCAAAAGGGGATTTTGGACCATCACTTCGGCCATGGCTTGAGGTACACCCCAACCTATTCCGCCTGATTCTTCGTTGAGCATCCACATGAAACGGCGCATGATGATCCGTGCCCCTTCAAGGTCTTGCTCAGCTAGCTCCTTTACTACACGACCTATGACGGAGACCGCCTGCTGTTGTATGGATTCGTCTGGATGCAACAGGGCCCCAATAAGGGGGTTTATTACTTGGCGAGGGGGGAGGGAGAGGATCTTTGATATTCCCTCCTCTCCCTGGGTTAACCACTCTATTACTTTATTCTTAAGGCTTGTTGTCTGCATAGTCTTCTTAGCCTTGTTTTATAGTTTGAGCCAACTTGCGTCCTAGCTCCGCACATGTTTTGAGGTCTTCATGGGTGGGCACATATTGTACTTTAAGCCCTTCACTTACCACTTCGGCCTTTATATCCTCTAAGAATTTTAGGAGATGCTTAACGGCTTCTCCGCTCCATCCGTAAGAACCAAAGGCCACCCCCACTTTTTTACGCGGCCTTAGTCCCTTAACGTAGGTAAGGGTATCGGCCATTATGGGGAGCATATGGTTATTAAGCGTGGAAGAACCTACGGCCAGCCCTTTGGCCAACATCACCTCGGTCATGATATCACTACGGTGAACCGTATCGGCATTCATGACCTTTACCGGGATCCCTTCGGCTTCTATGCCCGAAGCCACGGCCAGGGCCATCTTTTCGGTGCTCTTCCACATGGTGGCGTAAATCACTACTACTCTTTGTTCGGCTTCATAGGCGGACCACCGTTGGTAAGCAGAAATGATGTCCTTTAAGTATTTGCGCCAAATAACGCCGTGGTCTGGGAGGATCATGTCTATTTCTAGTCCCTTTTCTTCTATGGTGGCCAAAAGCTTCTGTACCTGGGCAGAGAAAGGCAAGACAATGTTGGCGTAATATTTGGCCGCCTCTTGCATAAGTTCGCAGTAATCTACCTGGTCGTCAAAGAGCATACTGTTGGCATAGTGTTGGCCAAAGGCATCTTGGGAGATCAGGATCTTTTCCTGTGGCAGATAAGAGACCATACTATCAGGCCAGTGGATCATGCGTGTTTCTAAAAAGACCACTTCGCGCCGGCCGAGTTTGATCTTTTCGCCATTTTCTACCACGTGGAGGGGCCAATTTTTGGCCTGGGGAAAGTGGGCCTCTAAGGCCTTCTGGCCCATTTTAGAACAAAACACCTTCTGGGGCTTGACCCGTTCTATTACTTCGGGTAAGGCGCCGGTGTGGTCCATCTCTACGTGATTGACCACGATATAGTCTATTTTTTCTGGGTCTAGCACGCGCTGTAGATTATGAAACAACTGGCCAGCAAGGGGTTTCTTTACCGTGTCAAATAGGGTTATCTTATCGTCTAGCAAAAGATAAGCGTTATAAGTAGAACCTCTATTGGTAGAGTAGCCATGAAAGTCTCTGATGCCCCAGTCAATGGCCCCTACCCAATAAAGATCTTCTCTCACTTTTACAGGTGGCATGGTTCTTCCTCCCTAAGAATTTTTCCAAAAGCCGTGTAAGTTACAATAGGCCCGAGCCACAGCACCGTTGCCTTCCGCTTTAAATATGGCTTCAGGGGCCTCCCCTGGATGCAGAAACTGTATATAACTCTTGTCTCCCACCAAGAGCTCAATCCACTCTATATAGTGTTTTTCTTCCATGGGGTGAGGAGTACTGCCCACCTGGACTTTGTAGCCGTCGGCCAATTTCTCTATAACCGGCACGTGTTTTTCTTGGGCAGCATCGGTACTATTCTCTTTAAGGAGCTCCATAGGCTCTTGACAGCATACTAATTCTCCTTTACCGCTGTGCATAACCATAACTATGTTGCCGCATTTGTGGCATTTATAGACTTGTAACTTTTCCGTCATTTTTTTCTCCTTAGACTAGGTATTTGTTTTTTCCTGTTTTTTTTACCAAACTTCCACGTACAATTCGAAATAGGCCTTAGGGTGGGCACATGCTGGGCATTCTTCAGGGGCCTCGGTGCCTTCATGTACATAACCACAATTACGACACCGCCAGCGCACTTTCTCTTCTCTCTTAAAGACCCGGTCGGCCTCTAAGTTTGCGGCAAAGGCCTTGAAACGGGCTTCGTGGTATTTTTCGGCCACAGCTATAGATTCAAAGACCCCAGCAATTTGCTCAAAACCCTCTTCCCGGGCAATACGGGCAAATTCAGGATACATCTTTTCGTGTTCGTAGTTTTCTCCACTGGCGGCGGCCTTTAGGTTTTCCAGGGTGGAACCTATAACTCCAGCGGGGAAGGAAGCCTTAATCTCTACTTCTCCCCCTTCGAGAAATTTAAAGAGACGTTTGGCATGTTCCTTCTCTTGGTTGGCCGTCTCTTCAAAGATGGCGGCA
This sequence comes from Thermodesulfobacteriales bacterium, assembly GCA_026988575.1. Taxonomy (GTDB): domain Bacteria; phylum Desulfobacterota; class Thermodesulfobacteria; order Thermodesulfobacteriales; family Thermodesulfatatoraceae; genus JALSKZ01. The sequence continues at coordinate 21,548 of JALSKZ010000077.1, forward strand.
ATTTGGACGTAGCCTTCCTTTTTGGCCTTGGAAGCAAAATAAGAATAGCGATTTCGGGCCTGAGACTCTCCAGCAAAGGCCGTAAGTAGATTCTTCTCGGTTTGGGTTCCCTTAAGACTTTTCATAAGCATCCTCCTGTTTTTTAATTTTTCCCTCTCAAAGAGAGGATTTTATATCTTTTCGGGATTATTTTTGAATCAATTCTTTTTTAGAATTTTTCTAAATTCTATAGTCTTCTTAAATATTTGTCAAGAAAAAATATTTTTCTTTAGATGATATATGATGATCATATAAATTAATCGCCTGATCCAAGGAGGAAGATAAGAAAAAAATGCGAAATTTAGTGGTTCTGCTAACGGATTTTGGCCTCAAAGACCATTATGTTGGCGTAATGAAGGGCGTAATTTTGAGTATAGCCCCCCAAGCGTGTATTATTGATCTTAGCCACGAAATTTCCCCTCAGAATATCATGGAAGGGGCCTATGTTTTGGGCGTTTCTTACCGATATTTTCCGCGGGGCAGTATATTTGTAGGAGTAGTAGATCCTGGGGTGGGTACAAGCCGTCGGGGGATATGCGTGGAGGCGGGTGGTTATTTTTTTGTAGGACCAGACAACGGTCTTTTTACCTTGATCTATCAGAAGAACAGGTCTTATAGGGTCTTTTCTTTACAAGAGAGCCGTTTTTTTCGGTCCAAGGTCAGCAACACCTTTCATGGGCGTGATATTTTTGCCCCGGTGGCGGCCCACTTGGTACGCACTAGACAGCCGGACGAGTTTGGTCCGGAAGTGAGAGATCCCGTGATGCTTCCTTGGCTTTGGCCTAAGCATACTGACAAGGGTATAAGGGGCCGAATTATCTATGTAGATCGTTTTGGTAACCTCATTACTAATATCTGCGAGAAAGATTTAAAGGGGCGTCGAATAAAAGGGGTCTTGTTTAAAGACCATCTTTTGCCTTTTTGTAAGACTTATGCAGAACAACACAAAGGGGCTCCTGTCTGTCTCATAGGTAGTGATGGTTATTTGGAAATAGCCGTTTCTCAGGGCAGTGCTCTGGAAAGGTGGGGGAGGGAGGGCGAAGTCTATGTGCTTTGGGCGTGATCTTACCCGCGACAGTATAGGGGATTTGATTCTTTATCAGCCCCAGAGGGGTTATCGTTTTTCGTTAGATGCCGTTCTCTTGGCCGGTTTTGTAAGGCTACGTCCAGGGGACCGGGTACTTGAGCTTGGAGCAGGCTGTGGCGTTGTTTCTCTATTTTTGGCTAGACGCTTCCCCCAGGTCCGTTTCTGGACCTTGGAGATACAGGACCGGCTAACAAGATGTCTCTCCTTAAATATTCGGAAAAATAACTTAACCCAGAGAGTATTTGGGCTACAGGGCGATCTTTGCTATCTGCCTTTTAAAGAGGGTTGCTTCAGTATTGTGGTCACCAACCCTCCCTTTTATCCCTTAAATACCGGGCGTCTTTGTCCTGACGAAGAGGAACGATTAGCACGCCACGAGGTAAAGGCCTCCTTAGAGGATGTCTTAGCGGCCTCTAAAAAGGCCCTGAAGGAAAGGGGGCGATTTTATATCATATATCCGGCTTCTCAGTTAGTGCGTCTGATGGTAGAGGCCAGGAAACAGCGCCTCGAACCCAAAAGACTCCGGTTGGTTTACTCTTATCCCCAAGATCAAGGGCGGTTGGTACTTCTTGAAGCAATTAAAGGAGGGGGAGCAGAATTACAGGTCCTTCCGCCTCTTTTTATTTATGTTTCCCGTGGAGGGCCTTATGCTCCCGAGGTGGAAGCCCTTTTTTCTTCCAAAGGGTCAATCTAAGGCGTAAAAAGGCCTGACGTAGTTCGGGATCTTCAATTACCGAGACTTCTCTTTGGGCCTTTTCTTGCCAAGAAACAGGCACCGGGGTGTTCAGCCAATCTTTTGTTTGGGGAGCGGGAGAAGCAAAGCCCCTGGCAAGTACCCATCTTATGTGCTGAAAAAGGTCTTCTTGGGCCACCTGATTAAGGCGTTTAAGTAAGAGCCTTTCTTGGAATTTTAGCTGGGTCATCCATACCGAATCGCGCACCTCTATAATAAGTGTCCCTTTAGAAAAGGCCCGGGGTCTGGCTACTTGGGCCACGGCCGGGCCTACGATATCTCCCCATTGGCCAAGGACTTCGGCCGCTCGGAGCCGTTTTTTCCAACCAGAAAAGCTCCAAAGATTGGTTATAACTTCCCCTAAGGGCTTCATGCTACTTCGCGTTTAATTTCTTCTAGTTTTTGCTCTATGAGACGTCTAATCTCTAAGAGCCTTTCTTCTGTGCGGGCTTCAAAGCGCAAGACCAAAACAGGCTGAGTATTAGAGGCCCTTACCAGGCCCCAGCCGTCTTCAAAGATGACCCGGGCCCCATCGATATCAATTACCTGGAAGCCTTCTTGCTTGAGCCTTTCTGTAAGGAGCTCAACGATCTTGAATTTTTTTTCGTCAGGGCACTCTACGCGGATCTCCGGGGTAGATACAGTTTGGGGTAGATCAGCAAGCAGTTGAGACAGGGGAACGTCGGAGGCGGATACGATTTCAGCTAGCCTCAAGGAGGCATAGAGGGCATCGTCAAAACCAAAATAGCGATCCGCAAAAAAGATATGTCCACTCATTTCGCCGGCCAGGAGGGCCTTTTCGGCCTTCATTTTGTTTTTTATAAGGGAATGTCCAGTCTTCCACATAATGGGGCGCCCCCCTAGACGGGCAATCTCGTCATACATCACTTGGGAACACTTGACCTCCCCAATAATGGTGGCTCCAGGGTGTTTTTTAAGGATTTCCCGGGCAAATAGGATCATCAGTTGATCTCCCCATAATACCTGCCCTTTATCATCTACTACCCCTATACGATCTCCGTCACCATCGTAACCTACACCAAAATCGCCACCTTCCTCCACTACCTTGCGGCGCAAATCAGCAATATTTTTTTCTACCACCGGGTCGGGAAAATGGTGCGGAAAGGTCCCGTCTACTTCACAATAAAGAGAAATAACTTCACAGCCCTTGGCAGAAAAGGCCTTGGGGGCAGTAAGCGCAGTGACCCCGTTGCCACAGTCTAAAACCACTTTTAAGGGGCGGGAGAGGTGGATATTTTCTTGCAGAAATTTTAGATATGCAGGCAAGATATCCAGTGCCTCTTCGGTGCCCTGACCAGAGGCAAAGTCTTCTTTTTCTATAATTTGCCTTAGTTCCTGTATCTTTTCGCCGTAAATGGTCTCTTTACCCACACAAATTTTAAAACCATTGAATTCGGGAGGATTGTGTGAACCAGTTACCTGGATGCCACCGTGTACATCCTGTAGGTGAAAGAGGGAAAAATACATAACAGGGGTAGGAGTTACCCCAATATTGACAATATCTACCCCTGTAGAGAGGATTCCCCTTATAAGGGCTTCTTGGAGTTTGGGGCCTGAAAGACGGCCATCTCTGCCACATACAACCCGCCGGCCCCCGGTGCGTTTAACCATAGTGCCATAGGCCTTGCCTATGGCCTCCGCTACTTCCACAGTAAGGTCCTCGTCTACCTTGCCTCGGATGTCGTATTCTCGAAACATTAAGGGATTTACCTGCATACGTCACCTCCTTGGATACCTGTTCTCTAAGGTAGATTCTAAGATACTTAGCGTCAATTTGTTTTTTAGACTAAAGAATTATTTGAGGTCATGGATCAAGAGCTGGACATAGCGACGGCCTTGAAATTCGGTAAAATCTAAAGAGGCTGCCAGAGCTTTGATGTCTTGAGGTTGAGCCCCCAGGCCAAAGGCAATGGCCTCAAGTCCTAAGCCTTGTTGCCAAAGATAAAACTTGAGATGTTTTTCTTTTATGAGACGGGGCTGACGTACTTCAAAGCCCTTTAGGGCAAAAAGAGGTTCAGGAAACCCAGGGCCGAAGGGCCCTAGGCGGATAAAGCCTTCTAAAAATTGTGGTTCTAAAAGTTGATTTACATTTACCCAGGCGTCAATCTTAAGAGTGGGGCTGACCATTTCTCCCTTCAAACTCTGGCGTACAGCCTCTTCAAAAGCCTTACAAAAGTCTTCCTTTTGTTCAGGCCTAAGCTTTACCCCTGCGGCAGCAGGATGGCCTCCAAAACGGAGGAGATGAGGGGCACAGTGTTTTAAGCATGCGTATAAATTTACCTCGGGGATACTCCTGCCTGAACCGCGTAATAGATGGTCTTCTTCGGAAAGGAGGATAACAGGCAGGTAAAAGGCTTCCTGTAGTTTAGAAGCCACTATGCCAATGACCCCTAAGGGCCAATTTTTTCCGCTTAGTACCAGGCTAAACCTCTCCTTTTCTTTAGAAAGTAATTGTTGCGCTTCTTGCCAGGCTTCTTTAAAAATATGCTCTTCTATACGTTGGCGTTCTCCGTTTAAGCGGTTTAACTCCTCCGCCAGACTTTGGGCTTGAGTATGGTCTGTAGTGGTCAGTAAACGAAAGGCAAGTTGGGCTTCACGTAAACGACCAGCCGCGTTTATCCGTGGTGCAAGACGATAAATAACCTCTGTGACCCCCACGCTTTGTTCTTCTAGGCCCGCCACCCTTTTTAAGGCACATATTCCTGGCCGCTTACTTTGACTAAGTTCCTGTAAACCGAACCAGGCAATAAGGCGATTTTCTCCCACCAGGGGCACGATGTCTGCTATGGTCCCCAAGGCCACTAGATCTAGATACCGTTTTAAATTGGGTATAGGTCTAGAAGAAAAAAAACCCTTTTGGTATAAGGCCTGTCGCAGGGCACGTATTAGACAAAAGGCCACTCCTACTCCAGCAAGATCCTTATAAGGATATCTGTTGGAAGGTACTTGGGGGTTGATTACGGCCAAGGCTTCAGGCAATCGTAAGGGGACCTGGTGGTGGTCGGTTATTATTACGTCTATCCCCAATCTTTGGGCTTCTTCACAGGCCTCATGGCCCGTAATACCACAGTCTACGGTGATTAGGAGGCTGACCCCCTTTTCTTTTAAGGGCGGCAATAGGTGACTGTGAAATCCGTAGCCGTCTCTTTCCCGATGGGGAAAAACTATTTCTGGCTCAAGACCAATTTCTTTCAAAAATAAGTAGAGGATAGCTGTGCCAGTTACACCGTCCACATCGTAATCTCCATAGAGGGCCAACTTTTCCTTTTGGTAAAGGGCCCTTAGGAGCCTTTCTACAGCAAGATCCATGGCTGGTAAGAGAAAGGGGTCGGCAAAGTGACGTAAAGAAGGATTGAGATGATGATAGGCCAACTCGGGGTCTTTAATGCCTCGAGCCACAAGGATGTGGGCTAGTAGGGGAGAGATATTTAAACTACGGTTTAGATATTTAATGGCCTCTAAATTAGGCTTTACTATTTGCCATTTGGGTACTTTACGCATCTTAGACTTGAGGGTAAAAAGCTCTATTTGAGGTGTCAAGTATGGAGGGAATTGTACTCAAGGCAAATATAAATCCCCAGAAAGTTTATTTCGTCAAGTTTGTCTTAGAAGCTATACCTCATATAGCCTGGCTTTCAGTTCCTATGAAAGGGATAATTTTATTGCATACTAGCGTAGAAAATAAAGAAGAAGTTATTAAGATTATAGAATCTATTCGCCAAGAGATTGAGTTTCAGGGCTGGATTGAGTCTTAGATCCAGCTGAAGGGAAAATAATTTCAAAAACGGCCCCTGGGTCATTATCCAATACTCTTATACGTCCCTGATATTTAGTAATAATGCGATATACAATATTTAGACCTAATCCAGTACCTTCTCCAGGCTCTTTAGTAGTAAAAAATGGGTCAAAAATGCTGTTACGAATCTCTTTTGGTATGCCAGGTCCTGTATCTTTTACGATGATTTTTATATGGTTATTTTGTTTTTCTCCAATAATAAATATTTTACCTTTGCCCTTCATGGCTTGAGCCGCATTTATAAAAAGATTTACAAAAATTTGTTGTATTTCTGATTTTTTGCCCATGATTATTAACTTTCCATTTTGGAATTTTTTAATAAATTCTATGTTTATAGAAACTTTTTTTGATAATCTTACCGTTTCTATTGCTGCATCAATGCTTTCTATGATATTTATATATTCTTGTTTCTTTTCTTTTTTGGAATATTCTGATAATGATTTTACAATTTGTTTTATATCTTCCGTATGTTCTTTTATTTTTATTAATTTTTCTCTAGTTTTAGGGTCTTTTGTTTTGTATAATAAAATTTCACAAAATCCACTTATTACTTGTAATGGATTATTAATCTCGTGTGCAATTCCTGCAGCTATTATCCCTAACCCTGCTAGTTTTTCCGCTTGTATTAGTTGATCTTGACTCTCTTTTAATTGCTTTATTGTGTTTTTTAATGCTATATTTTTTTGTTCTAATTCATCTATGTATCCTTGTATTTCTTTACGTACTTCTTCTTCTTTATGCTTGAGCGCCATTACCATATGATTAAATGACTCAGCTAATTCTTTTACTTCTTTTGTCCCTCCATAGAGAAATTCTTTATCTAATTCTTCTAATTGTCCGAACGATATTTTTTTGATTTGTTTGGAAATAATTTTTAGAGGCAATATCGTTTTTCGTATCATGATTAAAGCAATAGTGCTAGCAATAGTTGTGGCAATTATGCTGATAATTAATGCAATATATGCAGTATTGTATAGCGCCCCTTCTAGTTTGTTTCTGGATATAATAAATATTATTTTGCAAGTCAGGGTTCTTGTTCTGTAGGTAAATTCGTTTTTTAGAATACTTCTCTCTAAAGAAAATCTATTTGGTATCTTTATTTTTAGACACTCTTTGTAGATTAGGTATTCTTTTGATATTTCAGTAAGTTTTTTTTCTTCAGTATTTGATATGATTTTTATAGGTATGTCTAGTTTTTTTGTACTAATTATCCAATTTCTCTCTGGACATATCAAAATAATATTTTCAATATTTGCTACATCTATATATTTTTTAAATATCTGTTTTATATTTTGTTTTCTTCTTAGAGCTAGTCCATATATTATGTCCTCTTTTAAGGTGTTAAATATCTCTTTAATGGTTGTTTCTTCCATTTTTAACATAAAAGATCTACTAAAATAAAAATAGATTGCTGTGGTTATAATGAATGTGCTAAATATAGTTATCGTTGTTATTATTAATACAATATGTATTAATGATTTGTTTTTCATTTATCTTATTATAACCTCTTTTTGGGTTTCTTTTGGTATTTTGATTCCCCAAAAATCAATTAAATTCTTATTTAGAATTATTTTAAACTTTTGTGTAAATTCTATTTTGCATTTATGTAATATTGTGCAATCGTAGAATATTTTGGCTGCCTCTTTACAGTATTCGTTGTTGTCTATTTTAAAACTTCCAAAAGCTCCGGCATTTAATAAGATTGTTGAAAATGACCATACAGGAATACCCAATTTTATTCCACTTAATAATGTCCTTTTAATGGTAATAGGGGTATAAATATCTTGATCTGGTATCATCCAAATTATTCCGTTTTCTTGGAGGGCAGTTTTTAAACAATTATTGTAATGTTCTAAATCTGTTTTGTATATATTTATAAATTTCCCTCTACGTCTTCCCAATTTATATATATATTGAGCCAGTTTTAGACTTTTTTCTGAGCAAATAATAGCAATATTTTTAATGTTTGGAAAAATATTCGTCATAATTTTTAGTTGCATTTCTGGTGATGGATAATAAAATATACCACTTATGTTTTGTTTTTTTTCTTCTTCTGTAACTTTTGCGTAAATATTAGGATCTATTACCAAGAAAAAGAACAAACTATTATATTCTTTTGATATATATTTTTGGGTATTTTTGCTGCCTATTGTAATGATATCTATTTTTTGGTCTTCTGTAATTTCATTTTTTATTATAAAATTAAAATTATGCAATTTTTGTGTTTGCTTTTTAAAGCTATTAAATAGAACTATATATTCCTTTTCTTTGGGCATAATTACCCAGATTTTATTGCCAATTCCTGTCGCTAAAATAGGTTTGCTTAAAAAAAGCATTAACAAAAGAATTGATAAAATTAATGTACTCTTTCTTTTACCATTCATATTTTAATTTTATAAAAAATCTTCGTTTGATAGTTTCCCCTAAGGGAGTTTCCTTTTCTTTTTGATTCAATAAATTGTATACACTAAAACTAAGAGAAAAATTTTTGTTTATGTTCCACGTGTACCCTGTGTTTAAATAGAATATATCTCCCATTTTTATGTTATTTTCTTCTCTTTTGGTAATTATTTTTGTCCCGATATAAAAAGAATAGTTTTTCCTCTTTTTGAGAATTATAGCTGAGAAATTGTGTTTTGGATATCGTTTAATATATTGGTTACTTGTTTTGTCTTTTACTGTCAAATATTCATATGCTATATGTAGATTGGTGTTTGCTGTGATATTAATTTTTGTGTCTATGTCAAACCCTTCTATTTTTTCTCTTTTATAGTCGCTTATCATGTTTATGTACGTTGCCCCTGGTTGGTATTTATATATAGTTGTAAAATAAGGGATATTTTTAATGTCGTAGGTAAACCAGCTAATTAAAAAGTTTATTTTATTTAGTTCGTATTTTAACGATAATTCGTGAGAGTTTTGAGAAATATATTTAACTTTTTCGCTTTTAGCTGTAAGAAATATATTTGGATATATCTCCATATTATTTATATCTATATTAGTGAATAATATTATTGGGTCTCCAAACGATTTTGTGTAGCTATATCTCATTGATATATTTTTTTTAGGTCTAGCTATTATTGATAATCTTGGTGATATTATGAATCCACTAATAGGGTGATAGTTTAACCTAGTCCCCAATAATAATCCTATCTTTTTATCTATATTTATGTAATCTTCGGCAAATATGGTAGACTTTATTTGATTTACATCTCTTAAAAATTTCCCTTCTGCATGTAGGTATGTGGCTTCAAACCCACTATTTATGCGTTGTCTTTTTATATAGCTAAACTTGTTAAATTGTAATCTGTAGGTGCTCTGGCTATATCTTCCAGAAAGGCTTGGAAAATTGTCTGCTATTAAGTCTCCCCCTGTAAAATCTCCCGCCACTCTTAAGTGCCATGATGATCCTTCAATACTGGCTTTTAGATAGCTATAATAGAGATCTTCTCCTTTTACTATAAGTAGCTGGTTTAAAAAGTAATCGTTGTATATATCGTCGGCGTCTCCTGTATAGTAGCCTCCCATTATTCGGAAGGTATAATCTTTTTGGGTGCGTGAAACGTCTAAGTGGACAGCCTGCTTTTCTAGGCTTCGTTGTCCGTCACTAAATCCGTCTATAGCTTGTTTTGATAGGTTGATGTGTAAATGCCAGTCTTTTAGGTGTTTCGTGTAAAAAGCGGTTTCGCGATTATAATCCTGACTGCCTAAGGCCCCTTGTATACCTGTTCCGTGTAACTCTTCTGGTGGTTTGGTAACTATATTGATGGCTCCTGTAAGGGCGTAGGTACCGAAATAAACCGAGGCCGGGCTCCTTATTACTTCTATTCGTTCTACTTGTTCAGGAAATATCAACATAAAAGGCCAGACAGGGATGCCTAAAAGTTCTATATTTATGGGATAACCATCGATGAGGACCAATATAGGAGAAAAAGGTCCCACCCCTCCGTGTAGATAAATATTGGCATACCCAGCCGAGGAATGAGCTACAAATATACCAGGTAAGTAATTAAGGGCCGCATAAAGTTCTTCTGGAGAGATAATTTCTATTTCTTGTGAGGATAAACTAGATAAGACTCCTGGCTCCAAGGAAAACAGGGCCTCATGTCGTGCAGCAGAGGTAGCGGAAAGTATGGTTTGTGAATCGAAAAAAAAGTCGTTTTCTTGAGCAAGGGCACTACTTGAAGAAAAAATATGTATAATAAAAAAAAGGGATAATAGAAGAGTAAATTTTAGAAATATTTTATCAAGTGGATCGTACTCTCCGTACATAATCTCCCCCTGATTTTAAGACGCCCTTTTTAGAAGTGTTGTTGAATACAATTTTTCTGCTGTATCTTAAAAGAGACTTTTTCATAGATCTGTATTGGGAATTGGTTTGCCTTTTTAAAAACCAAAAATCGAAAAAGACTCCTTTTGTCTTATATGTCCGATTCCATCTTTATTTTGCCCAAATATAAAGTTCTTTTACAAGAGAATAATTTTTTCTCCTTTCTTTTCGCTTTCTCTAATTTTATCTTGGTAATCATTTATCCTTTCTAGGATATCAGGTGGACGAGAGGAGGGAATCCCCCTTTTTTGGAGGGAGCATGAACAAACCAAAACCTTTCCACCATCCAAAATAAACTGATGAAGATGTTTAAAGAGCTCTGGTTCACACTTAATACAGGTGTTAACGGCTTCTTCACCTATTAATAGGGTAGTTTCTTCTTTTTTTTGCCATTTTTGGGCCTTTTTTAAGGCTTTAAGCCACTTCTTTTCGTCTTTTAAGACAATTAAGGCCATTTAGAGCCCTCTTAAGCTCTGAAATTCATATGTAGTAATCCAGATCTTTTTTATCTTACCTTTATAAAGATTTTTTAACTCTAAATCTAGCACTTCTTTTACAATACGTGGCCCTTCTGAAGAAATCAAATCTCTGTAGGATATCCGTTGTATGGTGTCTGATATTATAGATTCGAGCCGGGCCTTTTGGGGCCTGTAATTTTGGGCCGTCTCCTTGGATGCAAAATCAAGCACCAGGGAAAGTCTCAAATAAGTACCTTTGGGTGCATCTTTGGGGGTAACCAATATGTCTGTAAGGAGAAGCTGATTGTCTCTTAGGGAAGAGACTAAAAGTGATGGTTTGCGTATAGGCTTTTCTTTAAAGGGTAAACTCCGAAGCATAGAAGGTATTTTTTGGGTTTTAGGAGTTCCTTTTAAGGGGAAATTGTAACGGTTATATAATTTTATACCTATTATTACCAAAATAATACCTATAAAGATGATTACTAAAGCGACAAGCCAACCTCTATTCATGGCTAAAGTTTCTCCAAGCCCATTGGGCGTATTTAGCAATAGCCTGCTGGCGTAGCAGATGATCAGCCAAAACCAATCTTACCATTGCCTGGCATACCGGTACTATACGAGGGATGGCCGAAGCATCATGGCGTCCGCCAACGGTTATTTTGGCTTTCTGGCCTGAGACATCGATGGTGTCCTGTTCTTTGGCAATACTAGGGATTGGTTTTACCGCCACACGGCAAATTATGTCGTCTCCGTTGGATATACCAGCAAGGATCCCTCCGGCGTTATTGCTCCTAAAACCTTTGGGGGTTAAGGGGTCATTATGTTCCGACCCAAGCATGGCAGCCGCTTTAAAACCAGCACCGATTTCCACCCCTTTAATAGCCCCTATACTCATTAGGGCCTTGGCCAAGTCAGCATCAAGCTTATCGAAAACAGGTTCCCCCAGACCGGCTGGGACCCCTTGGGCCAGTATTTC
>JALSKZ010000078.1 GCA_026988575.1 Thermodesulfobacteriales bacterium
TCCTATCAAACGGCCAATATTTGGGGTTATAAGCTTATCATGCTGGCGATAGCAGGAGTTCATTTTAGTTCCCGGGCCTTGGAAAAGGTGTTTGAGGACACGAGGGGTCAAAAAGGCTAAATAAGGCGGCCTTAGGGCCTTAGTTATTCTTTGACTGCCTTAGTAATTGAGGTAAGGTTAAGGCATGCGCTGGACAAAGACAGGGGGCATATTGATTTTCCTAGGGGCCATCGTCTTTGTAGCTTTTGCCCTCTATTTTTATCAGCAAAGGCAGGAAGCTATCCCGGCGGGCTTTGTATTCGCCAGCGGACGTATTGAGGGAGACACTCTTACGGTAGCCACCAAAATAGCCGGTCGTGTAGAAAAGATCTATTTTAAGGAGGGACAGGACGCGGTAGCCGGCCAAGTCCTGGCCCAAATTTCTTCTCAAGAACTTCAAGCACGCCTAGAAGCAGCAAAGGCGGGGGCCAAAGAATTAAAGGCTCATTACTTGGCCCTCAAAGTAATGTTGGCTAATGCCGAAGAGGTACTCGCCCAGCGTGAGCGTGACTTAAAACGCATGCAATATCTCTTTGGCCAACACCTTATTGCACGCTCAAGACTAGAGCAGGCCCAGCTGGCCTTTTCTGGAGCCAAGGCCCAGGTAGATGCCCTTCGAGAAAGGCTTAAGGCCGGAAAAGAGGCCTTTGCCCGGGCTCGGGCCCAAGTGGCAGAAGTAGAGGCCCTGCTTAACGACACTTTGATCAGGGCCCCGGCCAAGGGTGTTATCATCCGTAGGGTGGCCAACCTGGGCGAGGTCCTTTCTCCTGGAGGAGTCATTGCCTTAATGGTAGATTTAGACAAACTTTACCTCAAGGCCTATGTCCCGGAGAAAGAAATCGGGCGCCTGGCCCTGGGGCAACAGGCCCGTATCTACATTGATGCCTTTCCCCAAAAGGCCTTTAAGGGAAGGGTAGGTTATATCGCCAAAAAGGCCGAATTTACCCCCAAAGAAGTCCAGACCAAAGACGCACGGGTAAAACAGGTCTACGCGATAAAGATCTTTTTAGAAGAAAACCCTGGGCACATACTCACCCCAGGGCTACCTGCAGACGCCCTGATCAAGATCGATCCCAAGGCCCCCTGGCCCACAAAAAACATATATTGATCTCTATGGCCCAGGTGTTAGCCAATTTAGAAAACATCTCCAAGAAATACAAAGGACTAACTGCCCTAAAAGGGGTAAATCTTACTATACCCCAGGGAGTGCTTTTTGGTCTTATTGGTCCAGACGGGGCTGGTAAAAGCACCTTATTAAAAATAATAGCCGGTGTCCTCACCTACGATGGGGGATACTTAGAAGTGTTTGGTAAACCGGTAACCAACGAAAGGCAAGCCGAGGCCATTAAAGACAAAATTTGTTTCATGCCTCAGGGGTTGGGGGTTAACCTTTACCAGGAACTATCCGTAGAGGAAAACCTGGAATTTTTTGGAAAACTGCGCCTGCTTCCGTCGGCAAAGCTTAAGATACGGAAAAAAGAACTCCTTGAACTCACTGGTCTTTGGCCTTTCCGCCACCGACGGGCCAAAAATCTCTCTGGGGGTATGAAACAAAAGCTTGCCCTGGCCTGTTCTCTGGTTCATCGCCCAGAATTTATCATTCTTGATGAACCCACTACCGGTGTTGATCCCCTATCCAGAGAAGATTTTTGGGCCTTATTGACCTCTTTAGTGAGTGGCCAAGGGGTGACAGCCTTGGTTTCTACCACTTACCTTGAAGAGGCCGACCGCTTTGAAAAGCTGGCCCTCCTTCATCAAGGAGAGATATGCGCGCAAGGGACCCTAAAAGACATCCTAGGGCTGGTAGAGGGACGCCCTTTTGTGCTTAAGACCTCTGAGCCCCTAGAGCTCCTAGAACGCCTACTAGCGCACGGGCTGAGGCCTTTTCCTTATACAGGAGGGTTACGGATATTCGTACCAGGCAACCATCCTGAAGCCCAACTGTCTAAAATAATCTCTGGCCTGAAGGTGCAGATAGAACCTCTCCCCCTGGAAATTCAAGACGTAGTACTCGGACTCACCAAGGGAAGCGAGATGCCTGATATTCATCTAAGCCCCAAAAGCTTGAGGGTCAAAAAGGGACAAAATATCGCCATTGAGGCCCGCTCTCTTACCCGCGATTTCCAGGGTTTTTTAGCCGTAGATCACGTGGATTTAGAGGTAAAAAGCGGAGAAATATACGGCCTTTTAGGCCCCAATGGAGCGGGAAAGACCACCCTTATACGCATGCTTTGCGGGCTTTTACCCCCTACCAGCGGCAGGGGCCAGGTGGCCGGGTACAATATGCAAGAGGCCCCAGGGGCCATCAAGGAACACATAGGTTATCTTTCACAGGCCTTTTCCCTCTATCAGGACTTGACCGTGACCGAAAATATCTGGCTTATGGCGGGTATTTACGGCCTTGGCGCCCGCAGGACCAAAGAGCGCATTAAGGAACTATTGCAACTTACAGGACTAGAGGCCTATAAGTACCATAAGACCGTTGATTTACCCCTGGGCCTGAGACAGCGTTTGGCCTTGGCTTGTGCTATTGTCCACCAGCCAGATATTGTCTTTCTTGACGAACCTACCTCGGGGATGGATGTAGCAGGTAGACAGGTGTTTTGGACCCTTATCTACCGTCTTTCCAGGGCCATAGGGCTCACCTGTCTGGTCACCACCCACTATTTGGCCGAAGCTGAATACTGTGATGGCCTAACCCTTATGCACCGGGGCAGGGTGGTAGCCCAAGGCCCTCCTCAAAGACTCAAAAAGAAGGTAGAAGATCGTCTGGGAAGGCCGTGGCTTGCTAAAATAGAAGATCCGTGGCGGGTGAGGGAAATTTTCCATACCAAAGGTGTTCCTGTATCGGTCATGGGCCGCAGTGTGCGCTTTTTTCTGAAAGGGACACGCCAAGAGGTCTTATCTGTCTTGTCCCGCTGGGGTATAACCCCCTTGGAGCTTGAAAGGGGTACCATCACCATGGAAGACGTTTTTCTCTATTTTGTACGGAGTAGCCATGAGACTTAGGCGCGTATGGGCCTTGGTGGAAAAAGAGACCCGAGAAATAAAACGTGACCCTTTCTTCTTGCTTATGGCCTTTTTGGTCCCGAGCCTCTTTATGGTACTTTTTGGCTATGGACTCTCCCTAGATGTAAAAAATCTCCCCTTTTGGGTCCTTGATTACGACCAGAGCAAGACCAGCCGCGATCTCGTCTACCACTTTGTAACTTCGCGTTATTTCGAATTAAAAGGGAGCCTTTTGGACGAAAAAAAGGCCCTGGCAGCCCTGACCCAAGGGGATATACGCCTTATTTTGGTGGTGCCTGAGGGCTTGGAAAAGACCCTTGTGGCCCAAAGATCCGCCCCCTTACAAGTCATTATAGACGGTACTTTCCCCTATCGTGCCCAGGTGGTAAAAAATTACGTCACAGCCATAATCGGTCTCTTCAATAAAAAGCGTCTCCAGGAATTTTTCCGAAGAAAGGGTTTTACCGAGCAACAGTTAGAAACCATGGCCGAACCCGTAAGGCTAGATGTCCGCTATCTCTATAACGAAGAGGCCAAAAGCGTGTGGTCTATTGCCTCGGCCCTGATCGGGATGATCTTACTCATGGTACCCCCTATGCTTACCTCGGTAAGTATTTGCAAAGAAAAAGAAACTGGTTCCATATACAACATTTATGCTTCCACCATTACCCGAGGGGAATTTTTATTGGGCAAATTAGTACCTTATTTTTTAATTTCGGCTCTAAACGCCCTTATTCTCTTTGCCTGGGCCATTTGGGTCTTTAAGACCCCTTTCCGGGGGAGTTTTTTCTTTTTTATTCTTTCGGCCTTGGTCTATGCCTTGTGTTCCTTGGGCATAGGGCTTTGGATCTCTTCCTTTGCCCGTACGCAAATTGCCGCCCTCATGATCTCTCTAGTAGTAGCCATGGTGCCGTCTTTCTTATATTCAGGGATGCTTGTACCAGTGTCTTGTCTGGATCAGACGGGCCAGATTGAGGCCCACTTATTTCCGGCCATGTATTTTGTCAATATACTTCACGGCCTCTTTTTAAAGGGCCTGGCGTGGACCACCCTGTGGCCGGAATTTATGGCCCTGGTGGTCTATACCTTGGTGGTCTATTTTCTGGCCTATATCTCTTTTCATAAAAGGGTAAAGAGATGAAGAGGCTGCGCCGTATATGGGTCCTTACGGTGAAGGAGATCTTACAGTTACTCAGGGATCGCACCCTGCTCATCGCCACCGTGTACCTCTTTACGATAGACATATTTTTGGCGGCCTCAGGAGTAAAACTCACCTTGCACCACGCCGCCTATATGGTCTTTGACCAGGATCGCACACAGGCCTCTCGAGAGCTACGGGGACGCTTCAGGAGCCCCTATTTCGACTTAAAAGGTCTGATCTTACGCCCAGAGCAGGCCTTTGGAGCCTTAGATAAGGGGAAGGTGTTGGCCTTTTTGGATATACCCGATGGCTTTGAACAGGACCTCAAGACCAAGCGGCAGGCCCGGGTACAATTGTTAGTGGATACTTCAAACGCCATGATGGGCTATTTGGTAGCTGGTTATGCCTCACAGATTGTAGCCGAGTTTTCCCAGGAACAGATGCTGACCCAGCTTGGCCTTACCGAGGAGATGCTGGACCGGTTTCCGCTTATCAAACTAAAACAACGGGTCTTTTTTAACCCCAACCAGGAAGAGACCTGGTTCACAGCCCTCTCAGAACTCCTTACCGTGATTACTATGCTTACCATGTTGCTCCCCGCAGCGGCCTTGGTAAGGGAAAAGGAAAGGGGCACCATAGAACAACTTATGGTTTCCCCCGTGTCCACAATGGAGGTGTTTCTGGCCAAAATATTGGCCATGACCGTGGTCATCTTGGTGGGTACCTTAATTTCGGTGGGGATAGTGATAGAAGGCGCCTTTCACGTACCTATTCGAGGCAGCATGGCTGTCTTTATGCTGGTTACCACCTTTTACGTGTTTACCTCCTGCGGATATGGTCTACTCATCGGCACCATAGCCCGCAACCTGGCCCAGGTAGGCCTCCTTACGATCATTGCCATTGCCCCTATTGTCTTTCTGTCCGGCACCTGGACCCCACCAGAAGCCATGCCTATCTGGTTGCGGAGCCTTATGGCCTTTTCCCCGCTTTATTATTTTATCCAGTCAAGTTACGGGATATTTCTCAAGGGAGTGGGGTTTGACTTTTTATTCCCCAAGGTGGGGGCCATGTTCATCCTTGGGTTCTTGGTGCTAGGGCTAACCGGGTTCTTTTTCCGTAAACGTTTTATAGGTTAAGGTTTAACCTTTGTTTTTCGGCTAGCAAAAGCTCTTTACCGTAACTACGTGGTCTTGTGATGTTTATCCGTGGAAGAAAGGCTTTCCTCAATACGATTTTTTTTCATAAAAACGTTTTCTATAAAAATATTTTTAATATAATACTTATTTTTTTTAAATATCTCTAAGATAGTAGATTTATATTTATCTTGATTTAAATATAAATCATAACTATGGTAAAGGTCCTTTATTGACTTAATAGCCAAGATAATAATAAATTTATCTTTTATTTTATAAATTAGCCTATATGCTCCTATGGGATGCTTCCAATATTGATTTAATGTACTACGCAAAGGTATACCATAAAACTCCGGGGCCTTAATAAGCTTTGTTTCGATAAATAATTTTATATAATCCTTAACCTGAGAGTGGAGTTTAGGTAAGTCGTTATTTTTTACATTTGGATGATAGAGAGGAATATACCTTGGCCTTAATTTTTCTTTTCCCATGTTTCTTCATGCCCCAAAAGGCAATTTTCATCTATATTTCTATTGTCAACAAAGTTACTGATTAAGATATCTTCTTTTAATTCCAAAGCTATTTTTAGTAAATCTGAGACTATCGTAGACATCGAAACCCTTTTTATTCTAGCTAAGTGTTTAATTGTATCGTAAATCTCTTTTTCTAAAACAATGGTAAGCCGGGGATGTTTAGTGGGCAAAACAGCTCCTCCCGTCGAACAGATCGGTTTTTTTATTTTATTTAACACGCGCCTCCCCCCTTATCAAGAGCCGTTTGGGCTAATATATTCTTGTCATCAATAGGACAATCAATATTATTGATTAGTTCATAAAAAGTGATGAAATAAAAAATATTTTAAAGATAAAAAGTTTAGGGTCGATAAAAAAATAGATCTAAAAAATATTCCTTTATGCAAAAGTTCATCAAAGGAGATTCATTATGAAATTTTTTAAAAAATTTAGTTTCAGTGTACAAGTTGGGGGATTAATATTAATAATAGTCTCTTTTTGGTTGGGTAGTTTTTTATATAGCATTTATAAACTAAAAGGGCTGGAATATAATATTGGCGTGTTAAAAAAGTATAATCAAGAAATACTTCAAGAAACAAACGACTTGCTAAAAAATTTGACTATTTTAAAAACTCTTAAATTTCAGGGTGGAGTAGAAAAAAATATTGATAAATTAAGAATTAATAGTCATTTCAATAGGGTTAATAACAACCTTACTAATTTATTGGCCAAAAAAGAAAACAAAGATTATGCCAATCTATTACATGACCTTAAAGATACCGTAAAACGTTTGAAGGATAATTGGGAAGATAATACCGCTCAGGGTCGAAAAACTTGGCAAAGAGACATAGAGCACGCTTTGGCCCTGGCCAATACTCTATTACAAAAAAAAAGACCTCTAT
>JALSKZ010000079.1 GCA_026988575.1 Thermodesulfobacteriales bacterium
CTCTTCGGCGTCAATGTATTTAATGTTGACCGCTGTCTGTGAAGGCAATCCTCCGTGTACCAAAGCCTCATGTAGGGACTTGTAAGAATCTTTGAGGTGTACATATTTACCCACCACAGCGATGGTGACCTGGTGCTGAGGGTTTTTCATACGTTGTACCAGTTGTTCCCAGGCCTCAAGACGGGGTTCCCTAGTCCAGATGTCCAGGAGATCTATAATCTTTTCGTCCAACCCCTCTTTGTGAAAGATTAGAGGAATCTCGTAGATACACTCCACATCTTTAGCGGTGATAACCGCGTCTTCATCTACATTGCAAAAGAGGGCTATCTTCCTCTTGACCTCAGGAGGCAAAAACCTTTCGGTACGACAGAGAAGGACATCGGGCTGAATACCTATAGCTCTTAACTCCTTAACACTATGTTGAGTAGGTTTTGTCTTAAGCTCGCCCGCGGTCTTTATATACGGCACGTAAGTAAGGTGTATGTAAAGGGTATTCTTTCGTCCCAAATCCGTGCGCAACTGCCTTATGGCCTCTAAAAAGGGAAGACCTTCTATGTCGCCTACTGTGCCTCCAATCTCGATAATGGCGATATCGACGTCGCTACCTCCCAACTGGAGGATAGAGGCCTTTATCTCGTCGGTAATATGGGGGATAATCTGGACTGTACCTCCTAAATAATCCCCTCGGCGCTCTTTCATAATGACCGAATAATAGATCTTCCCCGAAGTAAAATTGTTTTTTTGGCCCATTCGGGCCGATGTAAAACGTTCGTAGTGCCCCAAATCTAGATCTGTTTCGGCCCCATCATCTGTCACATACACTTCTCCGTGCTGAAAGGGATTCATAGTCCCTGGATCGACATTTATGTAAGGATCAAGTTTCTGTAAGGTCACGGTAAGGCCTCTGGCTTCAAGCAACGTACCGATGGAGGCCGCTGCCAGCCCCTTGCCTAAAGAAGAAAGCACTCCCCCCGTAACAAAAATAAATTTGGTATGCATTTTCTTTCTGGCCATAAAACCCCTCTCTTCAGTGTGTGTATTCGCCTATTTTTTAGGAGACACTATAAACTCTATATCAGAAGTTTGAGCCCAAACACGCCCGGACTTCACGCCTACCAATTTTATACCCAAAATATCTTTGGCATCGAGCCCTGCGGGTAAGGTCATGATAAAACTAGCCCCTTTAAAACGCCCTAATTCTTGGCGCAGATGGTCTCTCCGGCACACTAGCACTATAACCCCTTCTGGAAATTTATCTTTTAGCTTGATGACCAAGTAATAGGAACCGTCTTTACGACGTCGACAAAAGGCCTTCCCCCAAGGGGTGCCTGCCATATCCTTAATGGTGCCCCTCCATATAGTGAGGGTCTGAGAGTGGTGGAAATGTAACGAGAGCAGATAAACCACTACTAATACAAACAGTACATAGACTAAAGAACGTTGCAGCCCCATGCCTCCACTATAGCCAGCCTATCTCTGGCTTCAAGCATATTTTTTACCCGCCGGTGGGACTACCCAAAAATAACAAAACTAGCACTTACCGTAATCTTCATTTTCGTAATATTATGAACGGGATAATAACATTTTTGTTAAAACCTCTTTAGAGACTTACACAAAAACAACAAGATAATCAGGACTTATAGACAAAGAATTTTGGCCTCCTTTTTGCTTGCCAGAACAAGGCCTATTTTTCCGGGCCACAACATTTACAAAAATGTTTAGGAGGAGCCTTTATGATCAACAGCGGGGATACAGCATTTGTCTTAATTTCGGCGGCCTTGGTCTTGCTTATGACTCCAGGTTTGGCCTTGTTCTACGGAGGTATGGTCAGGCGCAAAAACGTCCTGGGTACCATACTGCAAAGTTTTATTATGATCAGCGTCATTGGTTTAGAATGGATATACTTAGGCTATACTCTATCTTTTGGATCAGACGTAGCCGGATTCATCGGCAACCTGGATTTCGTCGCCCTTAAGGGAGTAGGCACTTCTCCTAGCCCTACTTATGCAACCACCATCCCTCATCTATTATTTATGATTTATCAGTGTATGTTTGCCATTATCACACCGGCCCTCATTACCGGGGCCTTTGCCGAAAGGATGCGCTTTGGACCATTTTTGCTCTTTAGCCTCCTTTGGGCCCTAATAGTCTACAACCCTGTGTGTCATTGGGTATGGGGTGGAGGTTTTCTAGCCCAGCGAGGGGTACTGGACTTTGCTGGAGGTCTGGTAGTCCATCTGACTTGCGGTGTAGCTGCCTTGGCTGCTGCGATAGCCATAGGACCCCGTCGCGGTTATGGTCGAGAAAATTTCAAACCACACAATCTACCCTTAACCCTCTTAGGGGCCGGCCTCCTCTGGTTTGGCTGGTTTGGTTTTAACGGCGGAAGCGCTTTGGCCGCCAACGGTTTGGCTGTCTCTGCCTTTGTGGCCACCCATTTGGCTGGCCTTACCGCCATGTTAGTGTGGATCTTGGTGGAATGGCTCCACTACGGGAAACCCACTTCCCTCGGTGCAGCCAGTGGCGCCATTGCGGGCTTGGCTACCATAACCCCTGCTGCAGGTTTTGTAGGCCCAAACGCCGCGGTGGTCATAGGTGCCCTGGCCGGACTCATTTGCTATTTGGCCGTGATGGCCAAAAATAAATTTGGTTATGATGATAGCTTAGATGTGGTAGGCATCCACGGTGTGGGGGGCCTTGTGGGCACCCTTTGCGTAGGAATCTTCGCCTCTAAGGCCATAAACCCCGCAGGGGCAAACGGCCTTCTGGCTGGTAACCCCTCTCTCTTAGGCACACAAATTCTGGGTATTTTGGTAGTAGGGGTATACACTCTGGTAATCAGTTTTATCCTGTTAAAGGTTATTGACTTTGTTTTCGGCCTACGACTCTCGGTTGAAGACGAAGTCTCTGGCCTCGACTTGAGCCAGCACAGTGAAGAAGCCTACGATTTTTAGACTTGCGTAAGGACAGGCAGGCTAAAAACCCTGGCCTGGCCTGTCCTTTAGTTCTTGTAAAAATCTTTCTACCTCGGCAAAAAAGGCGGGTAGAATATCTTTTTCAGGGACCTTTTTTATGATTTTACCCTTTTTGAAGATCAACCCTACCCCCTTTCCCCCGGCAAGGCCTATATCGGCTTCGCGGGCTTCACCTGGCCCATTTACCACACACCCCATCACCGCAAGCTTTATGGGTTGGGCAATTTTTTGGGCGTATTTCTCCACCTGTTCAGCAATGGCAAAAAGGTCTATTTCACAACGTCCACAGGTAGGACACGATATTATTTCCGGCCCCCGATTACGTAACCCTACAGCCCTCAAAATCTCATAGGCCACCTGAACTTCCTCGGTAGGATCGCGCGTAAGGGACACCCTTAGGGTATCTCCTATACCCTCGGCCAGGAGAGTACCCAAGGCAAAAGCACTTTTTACCGTACCAGCTATAAGCCCCCCGGCCTCGGTAACCCCCAAGTGCACCGGGAAATCACTGCGCTTAGAAAATAAGCGGTAGGCCTCAATAGTCGTCCACACATCAGAAGATTTAAGAGAGACTTTAAGGTTTTCAAACCCTAAATCTCCTACAATAAAATCTAGATGCCGCAAGGCACTCTCCACCAGGGCCTCTGCGGTAGCCCCACCGTGGCGATGATAGAGATCTCTTTCTAAAGAGCCCGCGTTGACCCCTATACGAATGGCCGCCCCCAAATATTTGGCCGCCAAGACTACGCGCTTTACATTCTCAAGGCCCTTAATATTGCCGGGGTTAAAGCGAATGGCATCTGCCCCGCATTCCAAGGCCTTAAGGGCCAAACGCCAATCAAAATGGATGTCCGCAATAAGGGGGATACTGATGGCCGGCTTTATTTTTTTTAAGGCTAAAGCCGCCTCCTCGTCAGGGACCGCTACCCGAATTATCTCACAACCACATTCTTCGAGACGCTTAATCTGGTTGATAGTCGAGGTAATATCTCGTGTATCTGTATTGGTCATAGACTGCACTACTATTGGCGAATTACCCCCAATGGGGACTGAACCAACATAGATTGTTCTAGTGGGGCGTCTCTTAGCAATGGCCATAATAATATTTCACCCGGCAAATATCTTTTTAGATAAAGTAACCTTGTCAAAATCTCTCAGAAGTATATCATTTTTTTGCATTATGCCTATTATAATAGAGTCCCAAAATCGGGCAGGAGGTTTCTAAAATTGACTTTAAAAATCAAGAGATATTTGGCATTAATACCCAATCTTTTACGACTCATATTAGGGCTTTTAAAAGATTCTCGCGTCCCTGCAGAAGATAAGGCCATCCTAGCGGCTGCCCTAGCCTATGTCCTAAACCCGGCGGACTTTGTCCCAGACACCATACCGTTTTTTGGGCTGGTAGACGACTTATATCTCATCGCTCTGGCGCTTATTAGGCTTCTAAACCACGTAGACGAAGAGGTGTTACGCACCCACTGGACAGGAGACGAAGACCTACTACCTCTTGTTCGTGAAGCCGCCCGCTTGGGAGCCAAGCTTTTACCTGAACGAATACGTAAAGCAGTAGTAGGCCAAATAAAGGAGGATGGCGTTGCTTGATTTTAGAAAACTCCAGGTATTCACCTTGGTGATGGAACAACGCAGTTTTTCCAAGGCTGCAGAACTGTGCTACCTCACCCAACCCACGGTCTCTGGGCACATAAAACTCTTGGAAGAACATTTTGACCTGACCCTCTTTGACCGGCACACCCGCGAAGTAGTCCCCACTCCCGCCGGTACCCTCTTGTATCGTTACGCCAAGCGCATTGTACGTCTGGTAGAAGAAATGGAACGCGAAATGGCCTCTTATAAAGGGGGGCGTAAAGGGAAACTGCGCTTAGGCGGAAGTACCATACCTGGACAATATATTTTGCCCTTTTTGCTAAGTGACTTTAACGCAAAATTTCCAGACGTAAGAGTAGCGGTACAGATTGCCGACACCCGGATTATTGCCGAAATGGTGGCCGAAGGAGAATTAGAAGCAGCTATCATAGGGGCCAAGGTGTTAGAATCTAATCTTGTCCATGAACCCTGTTACGAAGACGAGATCATCTTAGTTATACGTAAAGACTTCAAAATACCTAAGATAAATCTGGAAAAGGGTTTCCTGGAACCAGAAGAATTGAAATATTTACCTCTTATTGTACGGGAAAAGGGCTCTGGCACATGGCTTACCACCAAAAAGGCCTTAAGGGCCATAGGAGCTTCTCCGGAAAGGCTTAACACGGTAGCCGAATTGGGTTCCACCGAAGCGGTACGGCAGGCCGTAAAGGCCGGTTTAGGGGCGGCTTTTATCTCCCGCAGGGCTGTTCAGGAAGAACTAGAAGAAAATATCTTGGTAGATATCCCTGTAGAAGGGCTCTCTATAAAACGTAATTTCTATTTGGTTTATCCTTCAAGGAAGACATTATCTCCTACAGCCCAAATGTTTGTAAATTTTGTAAAAGAGAGTAAATAAAACTTGAATCTTTGAATATTTTACATGAGGCAGGTTTGCAATAATTTTGGTGGTGTTGTAATTTTTTTTACGTTTTATTTACATTCTATTTAGGGCCTTTGAGCTAAAATTTCTGCTGGAGGTGAGCAATGGCGGGTAAGAATATTCCCGTGGCGATTGTCGGAGTGGGTAATTGTGCCAGTGCCCTGATCCAAGGCATTTTCTACTACAAGGAAAAGGGACTTAAAGCCGTTGAAGGGGTTATGTTCCCGGATATAGGGGGCTATTATCCATGGAATTTAGAGATTGTAGCCGCCTGGGATATAGACGCCCGCAAGGTGGGCAAGGACGTCTCCGAAGCCATTTTTGCCCTTCCCAACTGCACCACAGTGTTTTATCCCGAAGTTCCTAGGCTTGGCGTAACCGTCCGCAAGGGCAAAGTGCTGGATGGCTGTGCCTCCCACATGCAAGAATTTCCCGAAGAGAAGACCTTTGTAGTGGCCGAAAGTAAAGAAGACGAGTTGGAAGACGTGGTGGCCATACTCAAAGAAACCGGGGCTGAGGTACTGATCAATTATGTACCTGTGGGCTCCGAACAGGCGGCTCGTTTCTACGCGGAGGCCTGTCTCAAGGCCGGGGTGTCTTTTGTAAACGCCATGCCCACTTTTATCGTCTCTGACGCAGAGTGGGGTAAACGTTTTGAAGAAGCCGGAATCCCTGTAGTAGGAGACGACATAAAGAGTCAAGTAGGGGCCACTATTGTCCATCGTGTACTTACCAAGCTTATGATCGACCGTGGAGTCCCGGTGAAACGGACCTACCAGGTAAACTTCGGCGGCAACACCGATTTCCTAAACATGCTGGCCCGAGATCGTCTAAAGACCAAAAAGGTCTCCAAGACCGAAGCCGTGGCCTCTATCATGCCTTATGACATAGGCCAAGACAATATCCACATTGGCCCTTCAGACTGGGTCCCCTGGCTTAAAGATCGCAAAATAGCTTATATCCGTTTAGAAGGGGAGTTGTATGGCGG
The DNA here is from genome assembly GCA_026988575.1 of Thermodesulfobacteriales bacterium. Taxonomy (GTDB): domain Bacteria; phylum Desulfobacterota; class Thermodesulfobacteria; order Thermodesulfobacteriales; family Thermodesulfatatoraceae; genus JALSKZ01. The sequence continues at coordinate 6,491 of JALSKZ010000079.1, forward strand.
CGTACCCATGTCTATCGAACTAAAATTAGAGGTGGAAGATTCACCCAATTCGGCCGGTTCTGCCATGGATGCTATTCGATGTGTAAAATTGGCCCGAGACCGAGGGATTGCTGGCCCCCTCCTTTCTATCTCGGCCTACACCATGAAACATCCACCAGAACAGTATCCGGACTACGTTGCTCGCCAAATGGTGGTGGAATTTATAGAAGGCAAACGCAACCGTTAGGGGGAATAGAAATGGGCTGCTTTTCACAACGGCTAAAGGCCCTGCCGCCTTATTTATTCGTAGAACTTGATCGGCTTAAGGCAGAAGCTGTGGCGCAAGGGGTAGACGTTATTGACCTGGGCATTGGGGATCCTGATCTCCCTACCCCTCCCCATATCGTGGAGGCGGCTATAGAAGCACTCAAAAAACCCGAAAATCACCATTACCCCTCTAGCGTAGGGATGTTGGCCTTTCGAGAGGCAGCTGCTTCTTGGCTCAAAAAGCGCTTTGGGCTAAATGTTGACCCCCAAAAAGAAATTGTCACTCTTATTGGCTCCAAAGAAGGTATTGCCCACTTTCCCTTGGCCTTTATTGACCCTGGCGACATAGTCTTGGTCCCTACTCCGGCCTATCCTGTCTACCACATAGGGACCCTTTTCGCCCAAGGCCAAACCTATTTTATGCCCTTGTACGAAAAAAACGGCTTTTTACCCGATCTTGAGGCCCTCCCCCCTGAAATCTTAAAAAAGGCCAAGATCCTGTGGTTAAACTACCCCAACAACCCCACTTCTGCTGTGGCTGATCTGGACTTTTTTAAGCAGGTAGTGGCCTTTGCCCAAAAACACCAATTAATAGTGGCCCACGATGCCGCCTATACGGAACTATATTTTGAAGATTTTATCCCCCCCAGCATCCTACAAGTAGAAGGGGCCCAAGAAGTGGCTATTGAATTTCATAGCCTTTCCAAGACCTATTGCATGACGGGTTGGCGTATCGGATTTGCGGTGGGGAACCAACACCTTATAGAAGGACTCACCAAGGTAAAAAATAACGTAGATTCGGGAGTCTTCCAGGCCGTGCAGGAGGCAGGCATTGCCGCCCTTTCGGGTGATCAGGCCTGTGTAGAAAATTTCCGCCAGACCTTTAAAGGGCGGCGCGACGTAGTAATAGAGGGGCTCAAAAAACTGGGCTTTGACCTGCATCCGCCTTTGGCCACCTTTTATGTCTGGGCCAAAGTACCAGAGGGCTATACTTCTGCTGACTTTTCGGCCAAGCTCCTAAAAGAGGCAGGCATTGTAGTTACGCCAGGCCACGGGTTTGGCGACCCAGGAGAGGGATATTTTCGTATAGCCCTCACCGTAGACCAGAAACGTCTGGAGGAGGCAATATCACGAATAGCCGACCTCAAACTCTAAAAAAAGTATATATCGGGGTCGGTTCAAATTTAGGAGATAGAGAGGCCTATTGTTTGTGGGCCATAAAGGCTTTAGGAGAAAAAGCAGGGTTTTTTCTGCGCCGGGTATCTAGCATATATCTTACAGAGCCCGTAGGCTTTTCGTCGGACAAATGGTTTTATAACCTGGTAATAGAAATAGAAACGTCCTTTTCGCCGTGGGAGGTCTTTTTGATACTCCAGGCCTTAGAAAAAAAGGCTGGACGTGAACGCAGGGGCGAAATTTCCGACCGTACCCTTGACTTAGATCTCTTACTATATGAAGACTTGGTTTTAAAAACCAATCTCCTTACTATCCCTCATCCGCGCTTACACCAGCGGCGTTTTGTCATGGTGCCCTTGGTAGAAATAAACCCCTTAGGTAGACACCCATTGATAGGGCAACAATTTAAGACCCTGTTGGCCCAAATTACTGATAATTCTCAAGTAAAACGGGTGGCCAGACTAAAGTGTTGCGCATAATATTAATTATTCTCCTAATAATGTTTATTTTCGGGATAGTGCGCTCTATTTGGCGAGATGTCCTCGATTCTATAAATAGACAGCAAAAGGCCTCACGTCGTTCTCGCTCTGGTCCTCAGCCCCCGCCTCTACCTACCGACACCCTGGTTCAGGACCCTGTTTGCGGTGTATATTGCCCCAAAAAAAAGGCCCTTACCGCCATCTACAAAGGTAAAGTGTATTATTTCTGCAGCGAAGAGTGTCGTCAAAAATTCATAAACGAGCATATGGCTTCCTCGCGAGACTAAAAGGCAAAACTCCGTCCTACCTGAGGTCTTTCTGATGGCCATCCAAAACGCAATTTTACCTCCCTTTGCAGGGCTACCCGAGAGGGTTCTTCCCCATGGGTTATAAAGAGTCTCTTTACGCCCTGAAGCGCAGACAACCAGCGTATAAGCTCTTGGTGATCGGCGTGGGCTGAAAAGGCCTCTAGCCGAAAGACTTTGGCCTTATTAGCCACCCAATGGTTATCGAGTTTTATAACCGGCCGTCTCTCCAGTATAGCCCGGCCAGGAGTACCCTCACCTTGGTACCCCACAAAGACTATCCAGGTGTGCGGGTCTCCGAGATGGTGTTTGAGGTGTGCCACAATACGCCCTCCGGTAACCATACCTGAACCAGCAATCACCAGATAAGGTGGTTGTAAGCGGTCTATGTGTCTGGAGGACGCCACAGAAGGAGTAGAAAAGAGTAGCGGAAAGGAAAAGATCTCGTCTCCAGAAGCCAGTCGTTTCAGGGCCTCTTCGTCGTAAAGTTCGGTGTGTTTGGCGTATATCTTGGTAACCCTTAAGGCCATGGGGCTGTCTAAAATTACGGGGAAAGGTTCTACTTTACCCGACTCCACCAGCTCATTTAAGAAATAGAGGATCTCCTGGGTACGTCCAATGGCAAAAGAGGGCATGAAAAGCCGCACCTTTTTGGACCTGGCCAAACGCAACAATTGTTGCAATTGTCTCTTGGCCGTAGACCAGGAGGGGTGTCTCTTGCCCCCATAAGTACTTTCTACCACTACGTAATCGGCCTCGGTAATAGGGGTGGGGTCTCTGATAATGGGGCTTGCCCAGCGACCAATATCTCCAGAAAAAACAAATTTTTGGCCTTCTGCCCAAAGCTCTAAGTGGGCAGAACCCAAAATGTGCCCGGCATCTTGGAAACGAAAGCTCAAATAAGGAGAAATCTCTACAGTCTCGTGGTAAGCAAAAGGCCAGCAAAGCTCTAACAATCGGGAAAGATCTCCTTCGGTACCGGCCTGAGGGTCTAAATGGAGTCTATCCCTTAAGACGATCTCCAAGAGTTCTATGGTGGCCTGTAAGGTGAGTATTTCCCCCCGGAACCCCCCTCTTACCAATTCCAGGAGCCGACCACTGTGATCGAGATGGGCATGGGTCAAAAAGACATAATCGATCTCTTGGGGATCAAAAGGCAAACTCCTCTCTTGGCCCACAGCCTCGACACCCTGATAGAGACCACAATCCACCAAGATCTTTTTGCCCGCCGCCTCCATTAAATAGAGGCTGCCGGTTACCGTGCCACAGGCGCCGTAAAATGTTAACCTACCCATAAAAAACAAGGTGCTCTAGCATATGATTTGTGTCAATAAAAAAAAGGACCGATCTAATGACAAATAAGCAGTTAAAAAAGAAAAGGAGTGCCTATGCTTGTTTCTGAGCGACGAAAATATCCGCGCTACGCCTGTTATCTCCCAGCCTATATAAGAGACATAGAAGTACAGGTATTCCTGTGTGATCTTTCTCTAAACGGCTGTTTTGTAGAAGTACCTGAGAAATATTTCCTCCCTGTAGGAGAAAAGATCTGGCTTAACCTTTATTTACCCTGTGTAGGAGAAATTTCCGTAGAGGGCCTAGTAATGCACCACGGCACGCCCACCCGAAAGGGGATGGGCATAGAGTTTATTCGTTTCCCCGACCGCCTACACCTGGTCTATGCTAAATTCATCAAGATATTACCCATTCTTAATGAGGCCCAGCAACTACTGCACAAGCTCACTAAAAAGGACAAAGAGTAAAGAAATGGATGTACTACAACCCCTTGCTAGCTTTATTTTAGGGCTTATTTTAGGCAGCTTTCTCAATGTATGCGCCTATCGGTTGCCCAGAGAAGAGTCCATTGTCTACCCCCGTTCCAGGTGTCCAAACTGTAAGGTACCTATAAGGTGGTACGACAATATTCCTGTCTTGAGTTTCGTGTTCCTGCGTGGCAAATGTCGTTTTTGTAAGGCCCCAATATCCTGGCGTTACCCTGTGGTAGAACTCCTAACCGGTTTTATGGCCCTAGGCCTGTTTATCCGATATGGATTTAACCCGGTCTATTTTTATCTCCTTGCCTTTGGGGCGGCCTTAGTGGTCACGAGCTTAATAGACCTAGAGTTTCAGATCATACCCGATGAGATAAGTCTGCCCGGCATATTAGTTGGCTTAGCAGGTTCCTTTTGGAACCCTTTGGTAACACCCCTAAGCAGCCTATTAGGTGCCCTGGTAGGGGCAGGAAGCCTCTACTTAGTGGCGGAATACTACTATTTTATTACCAAACGGGAAGGTATGGGGGGAGGAGACCTCAAACTGCTGGCCATGATCGGGAGTTTTTTGGGTGTCTCTAGCCTCTTGCCCGTAATTTTTATGGCCTCCTTGGTGGGAGCCGTAGCAGGGTTAATCTTGGCCTTTTGGCAAAAAGTGCACGACAAACGTCATTTAGCCCTTCCGTTCGGTCCCTTTCTTGCCCTGGGCGCCCTAATTATCTTGTTTTATCCCCAGGTGGTGGACCTATTCTTCGGGATTTGGTTTGCCCAATAAGCCTTATCTCCTCCCAAGAGATCTTTCCCGCCCGGACAAGCCTTGGCTCAGGAGTAGTGAGATCCACAATGGTAGAAGGCTTCCCTCCGCCGGTAGGACCAGCATCTAAGATAAGGTCTACTCCGGGTAACATCTCGGCCACCTCTGAGGCCTCTACGGCAGGAGGAAAGCCACTTAGGTTAGCGCTTGTACCGGTAATAGGAGCCCTAAAAAGGCACGAAAGTCGGGTAGGGAGGGGATGTGAAGAAAACCTAACGGCTATAGTACCCGTGGCTGCGGTCAGTTCTACCGGCAGATGGCGCTGGGCCTTAAAGATCAAAGTAAGCGGCCCGGGCCAGAACCGAGCTATTAAAGTCTTTGCCAAAGGAGGGACCTCTTTTACCAAAAGCGAGAGCATCTCCAACTTGCCAATGAGCACCAGGATTGGTTTTTGGACAGGTCGTTTTTTGAGGACAAAAAGTTTTTTCAGGGCCCTGGGAGAGAAGGGATCCACCGCAAGGCCGTAAAAGGTCTCGGTAGGTAAGGCCACTACTCCATGGTCTTTAAGCACGGAAACGGCCCTCTCTAAACAAACAGAGGGCCGTTTAGAATCTACCTTTATGATGTGTGACATTACTTACACGCCATTTTTTCGCGATATCTTTTAAGCCGTTTAGCCAAATCTTCCTGGGAAAGGGCCAATATTTCCAAGGCCAAAAAGGCTGCGTTTTTGGCCCCGTTTATGGCCACAGTGGCCACAGGTACCCCCGGAGGCATTTGCACCGTAGAAAGTAGGGCGTCAAGACCTCCCAAACTCCCCGCCGCAATAGGTACCCCTATGACCGGAAGAGTAGATTCCGAAGCCAAGGCCCCGGCCAGGTGTGCAGCAAGCCCAGCCCCGGCAATAATTACTTTGAGGCCCCTTTTTTCTGCCTCGCGGGCAAACTGCCGCACCTTTTCGGGCTGGCGATGGGCCGAAGCAACCAATACCTCGTAGGGTACGTCAAACTGGGTCAATATTTCCTCCGCCCCTTTCATTACTTCAGCATCTGATTTACTGCCCATAAGTACCGCTACTACTGGGGGACGAAGGTGTCTCAAGGCTTTGGCGCCAATATCTGTGCGATAATAAACCCCTTCCCAAGAGATCTTTTCTACCGCTTTATAGGCCCTTGTTATGGCCTCGGGGATATCTTTACCCAGGGCAGTAACCCCAAGGACTCTACCACCGGCCGTAACAAACTGCCGTCCCTTCCGGGCCGTACCAGCGTGGAAGACCTTGACGTCTTTCATTCGAGCCACCTGGGCCAGCCCTTTAATGGGCTTTCCTTTCTCATATTTACCCGGATAACCTTTGCTCGCCATGACCACACACACCGCGGCCCTATCGTCTACCTCTAATTGTTTTTCCGCCAAAGTACCCTCTATTGAAGCCTGGATTAGCTCGGCCAGATCACTTTTGAGGCGCATCATCAAGGGCTGACACTCTGGATCCCCAAAACGACAATTAAACTCTAATACGTAAGGTTTACCCTCCCTGATCATGAGCCCGGCATAGAGGACCCCTTGGTAAGGAACGCCTTCCTGGGCCAAACCCCGGATAACAGGGCCCATGATGGTATCCATAATTTCTTGCGCTAACGACTCTGTCACCACCGGCGCTGGAGAATAGGCCCCCATCCCTCCGGTATTAGGCCCTTTATCTCCGTCTAAGAGGGGCTTGTGATCCTGCGAGGTAGGAAGAGGGAGTATAGTCTGTCCATCGGTGATCACCATAAAAGAGGCCTCTTCTCCCTCTAAACAATCCTCCACGATAAGGCGTTTACCAGCCTCTCCAAAGACCTTTTCGACCATAATTTTGTGTACAGCCTCGCGGGCCTCATCTAAACTTCGACACACAATAACCCCTTTTCCCGCAGCCAAACCATCGGCCTTTACCACAATAGGGGCTCCCTTCTTTTCAATATAGTCCAAGGCCTCCTCGGGCTGTTCAAATACCGCAAAATCAGCCGTAGGGACACCGTATTTACGCATTAGCTCCTTGGCAAAAACCTTACTCCCTTCGATGAGGGCCGCCTTAGCTCGAGGCCCAAAAATGCGCAACCCCCTTTCCTGGAAAAAATCCACAATACCTCGCACCAAAGGATCTTCAGGACCTACCACGGTGAGATCAATACCTTCTTGCTGCACAAGCTCGGCTAAGGCCTCAAAATCGTCTGCCCTAATGGGCCTACAATCGGCCTCTAAAGCTATGCCGGCATTGCCTGGGGCACAAAATACCTTTTCTACCAAGGGGCTTTGGGCTAATTTCCAGCACAGGGCATGCTCCCTACCTCCACTTCCTATTACTAAGACCTTCATATCTGCCTCCTTTTCCTGGCGCCTATATTTTTTGGCGATCCTAGATGAGGATCAAAAATAATGTCAAGGTCTTTAAGAACCACAATGAGCATCGACCAAGTCGATAATAATCAAGCCTAGGGCCTTAAATCTCGATAAAAAAGGGGGGCGCAGAATATGTCCTATTACCTATTGGTGCTAGGGTTATTTATCATAGTGGGGCTTTTGATACTGTTATACCACTTTTTAAAATCCCCTAAAGAACCCTTTGAAGCCTTCAAAGGGGAGCAGCCTCTTGACTCCAGAGACGCTCCCCCCCCAGTTGCTGCCCCCCAAAAGATGTTATTTAAAAAAGAAATCGAATACAAACTTGCCCGCTGTAAAAAATTTGACCTCTCAAAACATAAAATGCGCTCTCCCCAAGAACTATCTCCCCAGCAACAAAAAATAATCTATCAGGAACTAAAAAACTTTGTCCTCCCCTCGGCCGTGGGCACGCGCCTTGCCGCTCTATTGAGAGACCCCAACGCCAGCGCCCGAGAAATAGCCCAATTGATCGCCACCGATCCCCTCCTCTCGGCCCGACTCCTGGCCATTGTCAATTCAGCCTACTTTCGCCAACCAGAGGGCAAAAAAATACATTCCATTCACCAAGCCATCCTGCTCTTGGGATTTAACCAAGTACGCAACCTTGTGTTCCACAGTTTTCTAGAAAACACCTTAAAGGGTAAATTGCCCTTACCTACCGAAGAGGTAAAAAAAATCTGGATACATTCGGCCACTGTGGCCTCGGTGGCGGGTTTTTTGGCCAAACAAATAAACAGGGCCTCAGGTCTTGCGGTAACCGCCGGCCTGCTTCACGACATTGGTAAGTTCTTCCTCCCCCTATTTGATATGGGAAACGAGGGCTCCATCTCCTTGCAAGAAGACACCGAAAACTTGCCCCCTTTTGTAGAAGAAGAAATAAAATATGGGTTTAACCACTGCGTTATCGGAGGCTTTTTAAGCCAGTTATGGAAACTGCCTGAAGAAATGACCAAAATCATTCTTTATCATCATTTGGGGCTAAGAGAACATCTCCAAAGGCTTAACAAAGAGGTCCAAGAAGCTATAATTTTAGTCATTTTGGCGGACAATATTTGTCATATATTGGGCGCAGCGGAAGAAGAAGCCTATATCTACACCTTGCCCCCCGAAACGCTTCAGATACTGAATCTACCTAAACAATGGGAGACTTTCATTACCCCTGAGCTCAAAAAAGAGGTTGATAAAACAATTTATATGCTAAATGAATTTTATCGATAAGAAATTTTTATCTGCTTCATGTAACGCTCAATCCCTTGTGCTAGGCCCCGGGCAATTGTTTTCAAATAAGCTTGATTACGCAATCTCCTTTCTTCGTAGCGATTACTAATAAAGCCTATTTCTACCAACACAGCCGGCATACGGGTCCCGATCAAGACGACAAAAGGGGCCGTTTTTACCCCCCTATCCTTTACGTAGGGATAACGTTTACGCAGCTCTCTAACAAGTGATTTTTGGATATCGTAGGCCAAACGTCTTGATTCTTTTATTTTGGTGTTAAGGAGTAGGTGTTTCAGGAGGTCCTGTAAATCTCCTAAAGACCTGGCCGAGGTTGCGTTTTCTAGGGCCGCAACCCGCATGGCCTCTTTATCTCTGGCAAAATTTAGATAATAGGTCTCCACGCCGCGAGCGTGACGATTAGGCGAACTATTTACATGGACAGAAACGAAAAGATCGGCCTTTCTCATATTGGCAATGGCTGTACGGTGTTCTAAGGGTAAAAAGACATCTCTATTGCGGGTAAAAATTATCTGAAAGCCCCGTTTTCTCAGCTCCTGGGCAAGCAAACGGGCTACCTTAAACACCACCTCTTTCTCTTTTAGCCCACTTCGCCCCAGGGCTCCAGAATCTTTTCCCCCGTGTCCGGGATCGATAACTATCCTCTTTACACAGAGGCCAAGCTGTTGGGCAAGGCTGAGAGGGCCTTCTTTTATCTTTATCTTATGGGTATTCCGGCAGCCCTGCCCCTCAGAGGGCGTATAATTGCCTACTAAATCTACTACTAATCGAGACGGATCATTTAAAAAAAACACCCTATAATCAGATAGGCTCTTTAAATCCAAGACAATACGTACTGTTTTAGGCCGATACTGCCCCACTCTTACCTGATACAAAAGCCCATCGCTTATACGCCATAAGGGTTTTATATAGGGAGAAAGACGGGCTGGTGTACAATCTATATAGAGTCGCGGAGGTTTACCCGCGTGGGCCTTTAAGAGATGGACCTTAAATTTCACTTTGCCTGAAAGATCTATCACTACACGACTATAATCTTGACTGGACCAATGACGTATATCGCGCACCTCTTTTGTCTTTTTAAAGGCCAAGGTGGTTCGTGAGGTTTTAGGGGAAGATCTCCTAGGAGAAGGGCGAGCCTGGGCCTTTAGGGGAGGCTTCTGGTGGGTAGACCATCGACGCAGTTGGCGCTTTAGCGCCAAGGCCTGGACAGGGTTTCGGAGATAATTTTCATAAATAAATATCGACCGTTTTAAGGCGTTTTTGACCAAGGGATTTTGGGGATAACGTTCCCATAAAAGCCGATAATACTTGAGGGCATAAATTAAGTCGCCCCGGCGCCCAGAATATCGATAAAGTTCTTCATATAACCTTGCGGTCTTGTATAGGGCTTTAGGAGCCACAGGGCTTTCAGGGTAGCGAAAATAAACCCTTTTAAAGCGTCCAATGACCCGGAGCCAACAACTTCGATAACGAACCTTTCTGGACTTGGCAAAGACAGACAGGGCCTCTTGGGCCTGCCTATAGGCCCGCTGGGCCTCGCTGGAACGGGCATAGATAGGGGCTAAACTCCACAGGTGTCCTACAATGAAAATTAGCCCAATTATTACAATTTTTGAACATAAGGAAATATTTTTTTTCATTATCAATTTTTATCAATTATTTCTTTCAGCTCGTACAAATACTTCAAGGCCTCCAGAGGCGTGATTCGGTCAGGATCTATAGCCTTAAGCTTCTCTACCAAAGGAGTCTGCGAGGGAGCAGAAAACAGGGGTAAATACTGTTGTTGAGGGCGCGACACCAGTGTTTGTTTGCTTTCCAAGCGGACTAATATTTCCTTTGCCCTCCGGACCACTTCTTTAGGCAGACCAGCTAGAGCCGCTACCTGTACCCCGTAGGACTCATTAGCTGGCCCTGGCAACAGCCGGTATAAAAATATTATTTGTTCGTCCCACTCCTTTACCGCTACGTTAAAATTTTTTACTCCAGGACTCTGGCGGGCCAATTCAGTCAACTCATGATAATGGGTGGCAAACAAGGTACGGACACGCTGCTTTACCAAATATTCCGCTACGGCCCAAGCAATGGCCAGACCATCAAAGGTGCTGGTCCCCCGACCGATCTCGTCTAGAACCACTAAACTATCCGGCGTAGCATGATGCAATATATGGGCACACTCGGTCATTTCTACCATAAAGGTACTACGCCCCCGCGAGAGCTGATCCGAGGCCCCAACCCTGGTAAAGATCCGATCACACACACCTAAACGGGCGTATTCAGCCGGGACAAAGCTACCCATCTGGGCCATGATAACGATAAGGGCCGCCTGGCGAAGGATAGTAGACTTACCAGCCATATTGGGACCGGTAATAATAAGTAAGAGGTTTTCTTCATCATCAAGCAACAGATCGTTGGGCACAAAATTCCCTGAAGCGAGGGTCTTTTCCACCACCGGATGGCGGGCCTCTCGAAGCTCAAGCACACGCTCTTGGGTCATCTCAGGCCGGATGTATCTTTCTTGTACCGCCACCTGGGCCAGGGAGATTAAGACATCAAGAGTAGCCAAGGCCTTTGAGGTATCCTGGAGGGCCTTGACCTCTTTGGCCACTTCCTCCCGGAGGCTAACAAACAGTTCGTATTCAAGGGTCTTAATCCGTTCCTCTGCCGACAGTACCTTGGCCTCAAATTCTTTGAGTTCAGGAGTGATAAAACGTTCTCCCCCAACCAAGGTCTGCTTACGCACATATTCCGGAGGAATTTTTCCCAAATGACTCTTAGAAACCTCAATGTAGTAGCCGAATACCCGATTATAGCCCACTTTCAGGTTGGGTATACCGGTACGTTTCCTCTCGCGCGCCTCCAGTTGAGACAGAAAACTCAAGCCATCTGTCTTAAGGGCCCTAAGTTCATCGAGCTCTTTATGTACACCTTGTTTTATAATACCCCCGTCTTTTATGCTCACCGGGGCATCCTCTAGGAGATTAGCTTCTAAACGTTCCGTAAGGGACTCAAAATTGTGTATGTGGTCTCTGATATGGGCCAAAAGCTCGGGCTCGGTAGAATTAAGCAGCGCGATTATCTTGGGCAAACGTTTTAGGCCCTCTTTTAGGGCCAAGAGATCTCTAGGGTTGGCTAGTCGCATAGCCACGCGACCAGCCAGGCGTTCCAGATCGGCCATGGAGCCAAGCTCCCTTCGCAGGGCCTCCCGCAGCAAGGGGTTTTCCACCAAATATTCCACCGCCCGGTGGCGCGCACCTATCTCCTCGATATCCCGCAGGGGATACAACAACCATTCCTTTAGTAAGCGCCCCCCCATGGGGGTAACCGTTCGATCCAAGACCCAAAGTAAACTTCCCCGGCGGGTACCATCTAAACTATTGCGTAATAATTCCAAATTGCGCTTAGTGGCCTCGTCGATGACCAGATAACGGGTCAAGTGATAATATTTGGGTGGACTAAGGTGCTCTAAGGCCGTTTTCTGTGTTTCCTTGACGTAGAGGAGGAGGCTACCCGCTGCCGAAATAATCTCCGGGGCCTCAAGACCATAGCCTGCCAGATCAAGGACCTGGAAATGCTCTTTCAAGAGTTCTTCACTGGAAGAGGACTCAAAATCTCGACTCGGCCGAACAGATAAGAAAACGGTGGGTAAAACCTCTCTAACCTTTTGTAAGAAAACAGCCTCTTCGTGGCCCTCTGGCACAAGAATCTCTCTGGGTTCCCGGCGAAAAAGCTCGTTTAAGAGCTCTTCTTCTCCCTGTACACCGGTAACCAAAAAGTCTCCGGTAGATAGGTCTAACCAAGCCAAACCAAAAGCCTTTCCCGGGCAAATAGAAGCCACAAAGTGTTGCTCTTTGGCGGCCAAAGAATCCTGATCTACGTTGAGGCCCGGAGTGATGACCCGTACGACCTCGCGCCGCACAAGGCCCTTGGCCTGCTTTGGGTCTTCTACCTGTTCACAAATGGCTACCTTGTAGCCTGTCTCAACCAGACGGTTTATATAGGGCGCCGCGTTGGCCACCGGCACTCCACACATGGGGACTTTTTCTTTGGTCCCCTTATCCCGAGAAGTAAGAGCTATGTCTAGTAAACTTGCGGCCAGCTTGGCATCTTCAAAAAACATCTCGTAAAAGTCACCTAGCCTAAAGAAGACAATGGCATCGGGATAGTTCTTTTTGATCTCTAGATATTGTCTGAACATGGGGGTAAGACGCGCCATGGCCTAAATTGTAATCGCAAGATGGGACAAGGCCAAAGGGCTAATCGTCTTTTTTAAATAATTCTAAGGCCTTCTTATAAAGTTGGGTCCGGGGGAGACCAAAAAATTTGGCGGCCTCCTTGGCGGCGTCTTTTATGCTTAGCCCCTGTGCTCGGGCCTCTTTCAAAAACGCAGCTATATCCTCCTCGCTAGGGATCGATTCACAGGCCGAGGCCCCGGCCACCACCAACGTAAATTCACCTCGAGGTTCCTTTTGTTGAAAATGGTAATACAACTCTTTGATGGTAGTGCGTAAATACTGCTCGTGTTTTTTGGTCATTTCCCGCGCCATAAAGACCTCGCGGTCGCCAAACATTTCTAAAAGATCAACCAATGTGGCCAAAAGGCGATGAGGGGCCTCGTAAAATACCAAGGGCACCTTTATAAAGCGCAGTTCCTCCAGACGCTTTATCCTCAAGGAGGCCTTAGAGGGCAAAAAACCCACGAAAAAAAAACCTTCCCCTATATCAAAGCCCGCACAGCTCAAAGCAGTAATAACCGCCGAAGGGCCAGGAACAGGACGTACTTTGAGCCCAGCCCTGTGTATCTCCGCGATTAAATAAGCCCCTGGATCAGAAATGGCCGGAGTACCCGCCTCGCTTACCAAGGCCACTGCTGCCCCACGCCGTAAGGAATCCACCAACCCTCTTGCCCGCTGTTTTTCATTGTGCTCGTGGAGAGAAATTAGTTTGGGACCTTTGATCTTATAATAGCTCAATAACTTGGCAGTAGTACGGGTATCCTCAGCAACAATAATGTCTACAGCTCGTAAAGTGCGTAAGGCCCTCAGAGTTATATCTTCTAAATTACCCAAAGGGGTTGCCACCACATAAAGCGTGGCGGGCTCAACTGCGGGCCTGTTTCCAGACATGAAGGACCCTCTGCAAGGCCGTAAAATACGTAAATACAGCTAAAATAACCAAAACAGGAAGGATTATCCGAAAGAGGAGCCCGATAGTGAGGATGACCAACCGCTCAAAGCGGGTTAGGAGCCCTATTTTACACTCAAACCCCAAGGCCTCGGCCCGGGCACGGGTATAACTTACCATTAAAGACCCCGTTAGAGCCAAAAAAGCAATTATAACGGCAAAATAAGCCTCATTGTGCTGCAAATAAAAGATAAGGCCGGTAAAAATAGCTATTTCGGAAAAACGGTCCAAAGTAGAGTCTAAAAAGGCCCCGAATTTGGTCTGACGCCCACTACGGCGCGCCAGCAACCCGTCTACAGCATCAAGGGGGCCAAAGAGAATCAGCAAAAACCCGGCCCCTTTTGGGTAGCCCAAGGCTAACACTACCCCCACTACGACACAGCCCAAAAAGGCACAAATAGTCACCACATTGGGGGGTACCCGACAGCGGGCCAAAAAATCAGCAATAGGCACGAGGAAAGGCTTACTCCATGCTCTTACACGATCGGTTACCGTAAAAGAAGACATAATCGTCTCGCTAGATAATCGCTCCTTATGGGCCCGTCAACTTTTTAGTTACCTTTTACCAAAAAATAATCCGGTAGATAAGCCCCTTTTATTCACTTTCTGCTTACAGAAGAGACCTTTAAAACGAGACCTTTGCAAAACACCTTTTCTTAAGGTCCGTTCAAGCAACCGTTCGGGTTTTTTGTAATGAGGCCGGTACGATCAATGCTAGAACTCGGGCTCCAGGCCCAAGGATCCGTACGATCTGTACCGGCCTTTTTTCTTTTCATGTTTTACACCTTACCATGGATTCAATATACAAGGATCTGTTCCCATTTTTCGAAACGAAAAATAGGAACGGATCCCTTGCGGTTGTGCTTGCAACACTGATCCCGATGATTTTGCAAAGGTTTCTAAAACATAAATAAAGACGGGCTTTGATCCGGATTTTGCAAGGGGTAAAAGATACTTGGGCCTTTAAGTAATTTTTAAGGGAACTCCTTGACAAAGTAATCTAAAAAAACCCAACAAGTGTTTGACGCTAGGGCTTTAGCTTGCTACTTTTCAGGGGTTGAGAAACCTATGGGCCAACAGAAGAGGCGCTTATGAAAAGGCATATTCTTATCTTTTTGGTTGTTCTGGCAAGCGTATTATGGGGGAAGGCCATGGCTATGGAGATTGCTCCGGGTATCTACCGTACAGTGTTAGACAATGGTTTGGTCCTCATTGTAGAGGAGAATCATCGCGCCCCAGTAGTAGCAGTGCAGGTCTGGGTCAAGGCCGGCAGTGTTTACGAAACAGACAAAGAGGCTGGAATTACCCACCTCATTGAACATATGATCTTTAAAGGCACCAAAAAACGCGGCCCAGGTGAAATTGCCACCCTCATAGAGAGCATGGGGGGCTCCATTAACGCCTTCACCTCCTACGACTACACCTGCTACCACGTCACAGGCCCCAAAGAAATATTAGACACGGCCTTAGATGTACTCTCTGATGCCGTGTTTAATTCTGTGTTTGACCCCAAGGAACTTGAGCGAGAAAAACAGGTGGTCTTGGAAGAGATGCGCATGCGGGAGGATCAACCTTCTGTAGCCCTGGCTGAAGCGGTTATGAATAAGGCCTACCAAAAATTTCCCTATCGTCGACCTATAATAGGCTATCCAGAGACCGTAAAAAGTTTTACCCGTCAAGACATCCTCAAATATATGGCCAGACGTTACCGGCCGTGTCAAATGGCGGTGGTTATTGTAGGAGACCTAGACCCAGAGAGCACCTTGGCCAAGGCCGCAGAATTTTTTGGGCACTACGGCAAAAAGCCCCCCGAAGAGGTCAAATTTCCCGAGGAACCGCCCAAGACAGCGGCAGAGTTGGTCACCCTAAATCGTGACGTGCAAGAGGGCTATTTCCAAGTGGCCCTTCCCGGCCCCAACCTTCTCTCTCCCGATGCCCCGGTAATGGATGTAATAGCCGCTATCTTAGGCGAAGGAGAGTCCAGCAGGCTGTACCGCAAACTGGTACGTAACGAAAACGTGGCTCACACCGTCTCGGCCTACGATTTTACCCCTATGGGCCCGGGGTTATTTGAGGTCATGGGCACTGCCTCTCCAGAAAACCTGCGTGCCGCCCTAAAAGAAAGCCTGGTAGAGATCTTTCGCCTAAAATACGAACCCGTACTGCCTGAAGAATTAAAAAAGGCCAAGGTTATGGTAGCGGCAGACTTTGTCTATAGCCGAGAGACCATGCAGGGAGAAGCTCGCAAACTCGGCATATTTGAAATGCTTGCTCAAGATCCCCTAAAATCTCGAGCCTACTACGAGGCCGTAAAGAAAGTCACGGCCGAACAAATACGCGAAGTAGCCAATAAGTATTTTTCCAAGAAAGCGGTAGTAGCAGGCCTCTTGGCTGCCGGAGCCGACAAGATATTAACCCCCGAGGAAATTCAATCGCTGGTGGACGATGCTGATCTTCAGGCCTCAGGTATTGAGCCTGGTTCCAACGTCTGGATCGTCCCCACCATCCGCAAAAAACTACCCAACGGGCTAACCGTATTGATTACTCCCCAGAAAGATGTACCCACGGTGGCCATGACCCTGATTTTTCCCGGGGGGTTGCGTTACGAGACCAAGCAGACCAATGGTCTATTCCGCACCATGACTACTTGCTGGACCAGGGGGACAGATCAATACCCTGCCGAGGTTTTGGCCACCAAAGTAGAGTCCATGGGGGGAGAGATAAAAGGATTTGCGGGGCGCAACACCTTTGGCCTCCAAGCCGAATTCCTGGCCGATTATTTTGCAGACGCCTTAAAGCTCTTTGCCGACGTGACCCTTCACCCCACCTTTTCACCCGAAGAACTTGCTAAGGCCCGTCCTGAACTGCTGGCGGCTATTTCCCGCCAAGAAGACGATCCCTTACAACTGGCTATACGGGAATTTTATCGGCTCCTTTTTGCACCACATCCTTACGGGCTAAATATTTTGGGAGACCCCAAGGTTATCCAGAGTCTCACGAACACCGATTTAAAAAAGGCCTATCACCGCTATGTACGTCCAGACGAAGGGGTATTGGCCATTGTAGGAGACGTAGACCCAGAGAAGACCATGGCCTTGTTACAAAAGCTTTTCTCTTCCTGGAAGGCCCCAGAGGTAAAACCTCCGCAAGACAAGGCCCCTGAACCACTATTTGAGCCCCGTATTTCTAGCATCTCTTTAGATAGAGAACAGGTCCACATCATCCTTGGCTTTCGTACAGTGGGGATCTCTTCGGCCGACCGTTTTCCCCTAGAAGTGCTTAATGCCGTACTTGCCGGGCAAGGGGGGAGGCTTTTTAAGGTCTTAAGAGACCAGGAGGCCCTGGCCTATTCGGTGACCTCTTTTCTCACCTTTGGGGTAAATACCGGTGGTTTAGGCTTTTACATTGCTACAGCCCCCGAAAAGAAGAAAAAGGCCCTGGAAGACCTGTGGAGAGAAATTGCACGCATAAGCCAAGAGGGCGCCTCGGCCCAAGAACTTGAACGGGCCAAGAGCTGGCTCATCGGACACTACCAGACAGGACTTCAAACCAATAGCGCCCAAGCCATGGAACAGGCCTTAAATGAAGTATTGGGGCTGGGATACAACTTTGGATTACGCTATATCCAAAAAATCCAAGACATTACCCCTGAACAAGTGCAACAGGTGGCCCAAAAATATCTCCAAAACCAGCCCTATGTCCTGGTTACAGTAGGGCCTGGAGGCCCCTAATAGCCAAAATAGGTAAAACCCTTAGGATGGGGAAGATTTAGATAGTCGTGTAGAGACTGACTTATGGAACAGGCCAGGGCCAACCAAACAACAATTTTTATGCCTGTTTTTAGGGAAAAAGTCTTCTTAAATAGCTTTTGCAAGAGACCATGCAATATAAAAGTAAGGGCTACAGAATAGAAAAAAAAGCCGAAGATCCAACGAGTTGATTCAAAAATTGTTTGTTGCCAATCGTGGGGGTAGTAGCGGATGCCAAAAATTATGCAAAAAAAGACCCCTAAGAAGAGATTTATCTTTTCGCGACGATCAAAACTAGGCCATTGCATGGTCCTAACATAACGGAAGTTTTCCAAAGTGAAAATAGTTTGGCAAGAAAGGGGGTAGCGATGATACCCGAAGGGGTAGAAAAGATATTAGAAGTGGCCCGGGGGCAAGGTTTTTTTGCCGATTTGTACTTTGAACACACCACCACTACCCAGATTGTCTTAGAAAACAACCGCTTTGAGAAGGCTGTCAGTGGCACAGACACCGGAGTGGGCCTGCGCTCTATCTACGGTGATTTTTCCACTGCCTACGCCTATTCCAACGATTTGCGCTACACAAATTTGATGGCCCTGGCCCAAGAACTGAACAGACTCACCGGGTCTTCTCTCAAAAAGGTCGTTATTAACGATTTGAAAGAAGTCCCCCCGGTAGAGATCAAAAAAAATCCTTTAGCCGTTCCCCTAAAAGAAAAGGCCTCCTTGGTAAAAAGGGCAAACGACGTAGCCCGAGGATATTCGCCTAAAGTGGTCCAGACTCAGGTTATCTACCAAGATATACTAAAGAAAATCACCATTATAAACACCGAAGGCCAGTGGATTACCGGTGAACGGATCTATACCCTATTGGCTGTACAGGTAGTAGCACGGGAGGGGGATATAATCCAAACTGGGTACGAACCCCTGGGGGGACACATTGGCCTAGAGATCTTTGAAAAAACCCCTCCCGAAGAAATAGCCTTAAAAGCGGCCCAACGTGCCCTCTTAATGCTTTCGGCACGTAAGGCCCCAGGGGGTACCATGCCTGTAGTGCTCTCTTCTGAAGCAGGCGGCACTATGATCCACGAGGCCGTAGGTCATGGGCTGGAAGCCGACTTGGCGGAAGAGGGTTTTAGCGTATATGCTGGGCGTATAGGAGAACAAGTAGCTTCACCTTTAATAACCGTAATAGATGACCCCTCCATCCTTTACCAACGAGGCTTTTATCAATTCGATGATGAAGGAGTGTTCCCTCAAAAAACAGTACTTATTGAAAAAGGCATACTAAAGACCTTCCTTTACGATCGCCTCTCGGCCATGAAGGCTGGGGTAGAATCTAACGGCCACGGACGAAGAGAGTCTTACAGATTCAGACCCATACCCCGCATGAGCAACACCTATATAGCCCCTGGCAACCATCGTCCTGAAGAAATCATCCGCAGTGTGGAAAAGGGGCTATTTGTGAAAAAAATGGGAGGCGGACAAGTAGACACCATCTCGGGAAACTTTGTCTTTGAAATTGCCGAGGGCTACCTTATTGAAAAGGGCCTACTAGGAGAGCCGGTTCGCGGTGCTACTATATCGGGAAACGGACCTCAAATATTGCAAACCATTGACATGGTGGGCAATGATATTGGTTTTGCCATCGGCACCTGTGGTAAAGACGGACAAGGGGTACCTGTTTCTGATGCTCAGCCAACTTTACGTATTCCTGAAATTGTAGTAGGTGGAGCTGTTAGTTAAGGAGAGGAGCATATGTGTGGTGTAATAGGAGTCTTTGGACACAAAGAAGCGGCAAAGATAGCCTTTTTTGGGCTATATGCCTTACAGCATAGGGGGCAAGAGAGCGCAGGGATAGCGGCCTCTGATGGCAAACTGGTCCGAGAACATCGGGGGTTAGGGCTGGTGGCCGAGGTCTTTAACGAAAAGGTCCTCAATAACCTTGAGGGCCATATCGCTGTAGGCCATGTACGTTATTCCACCACCGGTTCTTCCACGGTCAAAAATGCCCAGCCTTTCTGTGTAAGCCACGGTTATTGCACCTATGCCCTGGCCCACAACGGCAATCTGGTAAATGCCCACTTTTTACGTACCGAACTTGAAAAAGAAGGGTCCCTCTTCCAGACTACCATGGACAGCGAGATCATCGTACATCTGTTGGCCAAGGCCTTAAAACGAGGCTTAATAGAGGCCATTCGGGAGACCATGGGGCTCATAAAGGGGGCTTATTCCATTGTCCTCTTGGCCCACGATAAACTTATCGCCTTTCGAGACCCTTATGGTTTCCGCCCTTTGTGTCTGGGAATGTTAAACGGTGGCTATATTGTGGCCTCAGAGACCTGTGCCCTAGACTTGGTACAAGCCCAATACATCAGAGAAGTAGCCCCTGGAGAAATATTGGTCATCGATAAAAACGGCTTGACCTCCTATGAAGGGGTCAAAAGCGAACGGTTGGCCCATTGTATTTTTGAGTTTATCTACTTTGCCCGGCCCGACAGCTACATCTACAACGAAAATGTATATTCCTTTCGTAAACGCCTAGGGCAAAACCTGGCCCAAGAATGTACAGTGGAGGCCGATTTTGTCATGCCCTTTCCCGATTCAGGCAATTACGCCGCCATAGGATATGCTCAAAAGGCGGGGCTTCCCTTTGAAATGGGTATCATTAGAAACCACTACGTCGGTCGCACTTTTATCCAGCCCTCCCAAAGTATGCGCGACTTTTCTGTACGGGTAAAACTAAACCCCGTACGGGAGATCCTGCGGGGGAAAAAAGTAGCAGTGGTAGACGACTCTTTGGTACGGGGGACCACCAGTCGGACCAGGATTAAGGCCATAAAAGAAGCCGGGGCCTATAAAGTAAACATGCTTATAAGCTGTCCTCCTATTCGCTTTCCCTGTTTTTTTGGCATAGATTTTCCGACCAGAGGAGAACTCATTGCCTCTAAACACTCCGTGGAAGAGATCAGGCGCTACCTAGACTTAGACCTCCTTCACTATTTGAGTCTAGAAGGGCTCCTTAAGGCGGCTAAGAAAGGTAAAAAAAATTATTGTTTGGCCTGTTTCACCGGCGAATATCCTATTCCCATAGATGAAGAGCTCGACAAGCACATTTTTGAGACCACAAAAGAAGTCTAGGCATCTTAACTAGCCCTCTTAATGGACCGCCTTGGCCTGTTTACTTTTCGCCCCGGGGCGGCCACAACATTTTTTGTATTTTTTACCACTTCCACAGGGGCAGGGGTCATTACGACCGATCTTTTTGCCACGCCTGATGGGCTTCTGTTTGGGTTTCTTTTGCTGATCATCATCGTCTCCACGGCTATAGACCAACCGCAGACGCTGGTTCCTTTTTTCTTCTTCTATTCGTTCTATCTCTTCTTCTCGGGTTACCTGTACGCGATACAGAAAGCTAAGGGTCTGTTCTTTTATACGGTCCACCAACTGGGCAAACATCTCAAAGGCCTCGCGTTTGTACTCCTGGAGGGGGTCCTTTTGGGCATAACCACGCAGCCCAATCCCCTCGCGCAGGTGATCCATGGACAGGAGATGGTCTTTCCAGAGGGTGTCTATGGTGTGTAAGAGGAACATGCGTTCAAGCTGCCGCATAAGTTCCTGGCCTACCTCGGCCTCTTTGTCCTGATAGGCCTTATGGGCCTGATGGCGCAACTCTTCTACAAGTTCCTCTGGGCCTCGGAAGTCTTCAGGAAAACGGGGCTCAAAGTCAAAAACACCTTGGAACCGTTTGCTTAGGGCCTCTAGGTCCCATTCCTCTTGAGAGACTTTGTCGCTTACAAATTCTGCCACTATATTTTCCACTACGTCGTCAATCATATTGGCGATCCAGTCCTTGATACTCTCACTGGCCAAGATCTCTTTACGCTGGGAATAAATAACCTCTCGTTGGCGGTTCATCACGTCGTCATATTCCAGCAAATGCTTACGAATCTCGAAGTTATGGGCCTCTACTTTCTTCTGGGCCTGTTCTATGGCCTTGGACAGAAAGGAATGTTCAATGGGTTCGCCTTCTTCCATGCCAAAACGATCCATCAAACCGCGCAACTTATCCGAACCAAAAAGCCTTAGCAGATCGTCTTCAAGAGAGAGGTAAAACCGCGAAGAACCCGGGTCGCCCTGTCGGCCGGCCCGGCCACGAAGCTGGTTATCTATACGCCGCGATTCGTGTCTCTCTGTACCAATAATGTGTAACCCCCCTAAGGACTTGACGCGCTGATAGTCCTCTTGACATTCTTTTACCTTCTCAAAAAGCACTTCTGCCCAGCGTTGCGGATATTTCTGGGTAGGATCTTGTCCGGCCTTGGCCATGTGGAGGGCATCGGTCCAGGCAATGGTATCTATACTTTCTAGGTCATAGCCTTCGGCCACCAGGGCCTCCTTGGCCAGACCTTCTGGATTGCCCCCAAGGAGGATGTCTACACCTCGACCCGCCATGTTGGTAGCAATAGTGACCGCCCCCGAACGCCCGGCCTGGGCAATGATGGCCGCCTCTTTTTCATGATACTTAGCGTTTAACACCTGGTGGGGAATCTTTTTCTTTTTAAGCATGCTGGAAAGCTTTTCACTCTTTTCAATACTTGTGGTGCCCACCAATACAGGCCGCCCCTGGCGATGAAGTTCTACGATCTCTTCCACCACGGCCTCGAATTTTTCCTTCTGGGTACGATAGACCACATCGGGGTGATCTACACGAATCATGGGCTTGTTGGTGGGTATTACCACCACATCCAGGTTATATATCTCTTTGAATTCCGCCGCCTCGGTCTCTGCTGTACCGGTCATACCCGCAAGCTTTTCGTACATGCGAAAATAGTTTTGGAAAGTAATGGTGGCCAAGGTCTGGTTCTCTCTCTCTATGCGCACCCCCTCTTTGGCCTCAATGGCCTGGTGCAGACCATCAGACCAGCGCCGACCAGGCATGAGCCGACCCGTAAACTCGTCTACGATGATGACCTTGCCGTCTTTGACAATGTAGTCCACATCGCGATGAAATAGATGATGGGCCCTTAAGGCCTGATTGATAGTGTGTACCAAATTGATGTGGCGAGGGTCATAAAGATTTTCTATGCCTAGGAGACGTTCCATTTCTGCCACCCCTTCTTCGGTGAGCAGGGCTGTCTTGGCCTTTTCGTCAAGGGTGAAGTGGATATCCTTTTTGAGGTGCCGGACCAGTTTGTTGATGTGGTAATAGATCTCGGTGGACTCTTCTGAAGGCCCCGAAATGATAAGTGGTGTTCGGGCTTCGTCGATGAGGATAGAATCTACTTCGTCTACAATGGCAAAATAGTGCTCCCTCTGGACCATATCTTCCAGGGAGTACTTCATATTGTCCCGCAGGTAATCAAAACCAAACTCGTTATTCGTTCCGTAAGTAATGTCACAGGCATAGGCCTGTTTGCGTTGGGCATCATCAAGGCCTGAGACAATCACCCCTACGGAAAGACCCAAAAAGCGGTATATCTCACCCATCCACTGGGCATCTCGTTTGGCCAAATAGTCGTTTACCGTAACGATATGGACCCCTTTACCGGTAAGGGCATTGAGGTAGGCCGGGAGAGTGGCCACCAGGGTCTTACCCTCACCGGTTTTCATCTCGGCAATCTTTCCCTGATGGAGGACAATGCCCCCCATAAGTTGGACGTCAAAGTGCCTCATCCCCAACACACGCCGCCCAGCTTCTCTAACCACCGCGAAGGCCTCCGGGAGTAGGTCATCCAGAGATTCTCCTCGAGAAAGACGCTCTTTAAATTCTTGGGTCTTGGCCTTTAGCTCGGTATCGGAGAGACGTTTTATCTGAGGCTCAAGCTCATTAATACGCGTCACTGTAGGACGCAGACGCTTGAGCTCTCTTTCGTTCTTTGTCCCTACTATTTTGGATAAAATCTTGGTAAACATATAAGCCTCCACCTAACAAACACCGAAGTCTAGTAAGTTATTAAACTGCTGGTCATCTTGTCCCGCAAGGACCTTTACCCTTTAGATCGACCAAATTAATTTTTTATGATACTCGGGACTTGCTCCCCCAAATTATTTCGCTCATTACGCTTACTTGCCCTGATCAAAAACGTCCGCTCGGGATTCAGATGTCATCTGTTTCGGGCTCCTGATAATATATTATGTAAAATATTTTTTAAAGGAGCCCAAAATGGAAGATAATTACCCAAAAAGACCAAGAAAACGCATCTTGCGCCGAAAGACCGTGGCAGGGCGGTGCGATGTATGCGGACAAGAGATGCCCCTTTGTTATAAATGCCAAAAATGCGGCTATCTTATCTGTCAGCAATGTATGGCCCATGGTCCTCGACGCTTTTCGTGTAATACTGTTACTTGGGTATGTCCTAATTGCCTGAACTGGGAAACCCTTTAAATATTGTCAAGACTCTAAGGCCCTTTGGCCGAAAGGAGAAACAAAGACTTGCCAAAAAACTTTCTAAAAGGCAGTATCATTATCCATGAAGGACAAAGAACAACTACTCCTAAACGCCATCCAAAGAGAATTCCCCTTGGTGCCTGAACCCTATAAGGCTTTAGGGTTAAAGGTGGGTCTTTCGAGCCAGGAGGTCAAGGCCGCCCTTAAACAATTAAAAAAAGAAGGCATATTGCGTCAAATAAGCGCCATCTTTAACCCTCAGGCCCTGGGTTACCAGACCACTTTGGTAGCCGCAGCAGTTGAAGCTACGAGAGTAGAAGAGGCAGCCCAGGTAATCAACGCCTACCCGGGAGTGAGTCATAATTATCTCCGCAATCATTACTATAATCTCTGGTTCACCATTGCTGTCCCCCCAGGCGAAAGCCTATCCTTGGTCGTCCGGAATTTATTAGAAAAGGCCCGCCCGGAAGACTTTCTCCTTTTACCCATTAAGCGGGTCTTTAAGATTGCCCTTATCTTGGATCTCGGCGAAGAGAATAATGCGTCCTCAAAGGAACCCTATGTGGTAATAGAAACTGCCCCAGCCCCTGACCCTCAGACCATCACCCTGGTAAAAATCACCCAAGAAGATCTCCCCCTTGTGGATCGGCCTTTTGAGGCCTGGGGGCAAAAGGTCTCCATGTCTCAAGAAGAAATAATCCACTGGATCAAAAAAGGTTTAGCAAACGGCCTTATCAGGCGCTTTGCCGGGCTTGTTCGTCATCAAAAGGCCGGCTTTCAGGGAAATATTATGGTGGCCTGGAAGGTGCCTGAAGAACGCGTAGAAACAGTAGGCCAGGGCCTGGCCCAAGAAAAAGGCATTACCCATTGTTACGAACGAAAGACTTACCCCCAATGGCCCTACAACATATACACCATGCTTCACGCTCGAAAACAAGATAAGGCCCTTGCTAAGGTAAAGGAGCTGGCCGCCAAATACCAGATTCCTGAATTCCTGCCGTTGATCAGTCTTCAAGAATTCAAAAAAGTGCGCCTCAAGCTATTCTGGACTTAGGAAATCTTAGGAAATAATTTACCCAAGTGGGAAAAATTTTTCTTTTTTTTAAAGATCTCAAACCCCTGCTTAGCCTTTATTTGCGTCTGTTTTAGATGGCATAATTATTGCTTAGTCAATAGTTATCAACCTAATAAGGGGAGGGGCTTATGCTTAAGCTGATCTTAGGAAGTAGTCTATTTTTCTTGTGTTTTGTCTCGGCTGTATATGGTGCCCATATCCATTTTGAGGAATTTTACCTAAAAGATGTCTCCTTTAATCAAAATAATAATTCTTACCAATGGACCTTTGACCTAGATAAAGACCTTCTTTACCTCTGGAACCTCGATGACGCACAGGTCCAAAACCAATCGCAAGATTTTGTTACCATTACTCCCAATGAAGACGAGAACCATTTTACACTGTTACCGAATTGGTTCGAGGGGACAATGCTTCCTGAAAACAACCTACACCACGCCTATCTCACCATGCGCTTTACCAGCCAAAGTGGCTGCTGTGGTGGAGGGGGGTGCTCTACTCAGGCTCAGGCTTCTTTGTACTAGACACCTCTTCCTACTGGTCTGGAACGGTAAACCCAGGTAGTATTTTCAATCCTATCGACGTCTATACTTATATGGAAAACGACCACAAACTAATAGTCCAACTCATATTGGACTCCTGTAGCAGCGGGTGTAGCGGCGGATGTGGATGCGGCGGCGGATGTAACTGTTGTGATTGTGGCTTTACAGTAGATTGGGTCAAACTCTCTGGTTGTTTTGATTGCACAACCTGTGACCCTATTCCAGAACCCTCAACCCTAATCTTAGCCGGCCTGGGCCTATTGGCCCTATCTAGAATAAAGCGTGGCCGACTTTTCTAGTCTAACACCCCCTTAGGAAAATTTTTTCCACCCATGGAAATATTTTACCCCTCTACTCCTAGTGGAGGGGTTCTTTTCCGCCTAAAAACAGCACTAAATAAGCCTTTTTTAGTTACTTAAAGTTGGTATATTTTTTGCTTAATTCAAAAGCAAAACTGAATGCGGGAGGGGCAAAATCATGAAAGCATTATGGAGTGTAGTAATTTTCTTTTTTGTACTGGGTATAACGCCCGCCACTTACGGACACACGATTTTTGTTGACGGCGACCTTTCGGATTGGGGAATCGCGGTAACTACTTTTGGGGCAAATGGCAATAATTGGTCCTCGCCGTATCCTGATGTCTATGTAAGTCAGGAAGATTGGGTAGGTAACAACGGATATGTGGGCCCAGGTTTTGGAGGTCAACCTTACGACGCAGAAGCCCTATTGATGACCTGGGACGCCCAAAATCTTTATTTGGCCTTGGCCACCGGGTTTAATCTGCAAGGCCAGGATTATTACGGCACCACCACTTATCCTGGAGATCTCCTAATAGACCTTCATAACGATCATTCTTACGATTTGGCCTATGTCTTCAATAACGTAGACAGACCCTCGTTACCCCCAGGCCTTTACCAAATAGACTCGTCCTTGGCCCTGGAAAATACCCAGTATTACGCCGCCTCTGATCCGTTTCGCCTGGACCCAAACGGGGCCTTTTATACCTATATAGCCTCGGGTACTAGTA
>JALSKZ010000080.1 GCA_026988575.1 Thermodesulfobacteriales bacterium
TAGCCTTGGTAAAAAATCTTTTTAAATACGGTTTGTTTGAGCCAGCTAAGGCCTAATTTTAAGAGGGCCGGTTCTGATTGGAGGGCCTTTTCTATCTCCTCCGGACAAAGGCCTTGTATCTCTTTTTTTTCTATCTTTTGGCGAAACCGTTCCAGGTCGTAACAAGCTATGTAGATGGCGTCTAATTCATCTGCCGACAGGGGCGTGTCGGCCATCTGTTTACGCGCCAAAATAATCTCTCCAAAGAGGTCGTTAAACTGATGATAGGGTTCTAAACCCTGTTCCTTGATCCAATCGCGTACCGATATCGGGCGCTTCTCGAAGTGGCCTTTACAATGTGTTTCCCGTATTATTCGGTAAATCTCTGTCTTTTGTCCCTGGTCGTCCAGCATGGTAAATCGGGCCAGGGGATATGTGCGACAAGAAGAAGGCCTGTCTTTATAGATAGAGCAGCCCTCTTTGGTCAAAAACGGACAAGAAAAATCGTGGGTGTTCATGCGCACCGAGATAACGGGCAATTGGGTAATATCTCCCAGGTAGAGGTCACAATATTTATCGATAAATTGTTGGGGGCTTAACCCAAGATGCAGGCGTATACGTAAAAAGTCGTAGGGACTCAAGATCAGATTTACATCGTAGCAACAAAGATTAAAACACGATATGCCCGGGTAACAAGAAAATTCAAAGACATCGTCTAAAGTAAGGGTGCGGTGATCAAAGACCGGCCCTTCCATGTGAGCCTCCTTTTGCCAACGGACTTTTTGGTGGCTGAAAGCCTACCAGATTTAACTCCTTTCTTCCAGGGGCCAAATCTTTAGACTATCATAGAGGAGGCCATGGAAATAAAAAGGCGTCCAGAAGATTTTGTCGTTTATGAAGTAGCAGATGTGGCCCCTGAGGGCCGGGGCCCCTTTGCCCTTTATCGACTTTTTAAGCGGGGATCTACCACTTGGGATGTGTTAGGAGATATCGCTAGACGTCTTCGGAAGCGATACGAGGAGATCGGCTATGGGGGCTTAAAAGATCGTCAGGCCCTTTCGTATCAGTTTATTACCATCAAGTACGGGCCTAAAAAAGACCTGGAAGGACGCAATTACCGTTTAGAATATCTTGGACAGACCTCTTTTCCCATGAGTAAGGCCCGTTTAAAGGGCAATAATTTTTGTATACGGGTGTACGAAGTTGCCGTAGACAACTTGACAGCCGAGATAGATCTCATACGTCGTTTTGGCGTAGTAAACTATTTTGATGAACAGCGTTTTGGTTCGGTTAGACAAACAAAGACTTTTGCTCTAAAAGAACTCATTTTGGGCCATTATGAAAAGGCCCTTTATTTACTCTTGGTAGGGGCCAGTCAATACGAAGGCCGAAAGACCCGCTCTTTTAGGGACTGTTTGCGCAGGCATTGGCCCGATGTGCGTCCCTGTGTAGATATGGCACCGAGCCGTTGGGAAAAAGGGCTTTTAAGCTTTTTGTCTTCGCATAAGCCCTCTAAACGTACCTTTAAAAGGGCCTTTGCCTTGGTAGATCAGGAATATCTTTTTTTGCTCGGCAATGCTTATCAGGCCTATATTTGGAACGAAACAGTAAAGGAGCTCTTAGCCAGCCTTGAGGATACGAGACTATTTGCGGCTCCTTACCTGTTGGGAGAGTTACTTTTTTATAAAGTACTTTCGGAGCCCAATTTAAAGTATCTTCAAGATCTCAAACTTCCCTTACCAAGCCCCCGACTTAAGATATCTTCCCCGCTTCGCGATTTTATGGAAACTGTTCTGCAACGAGAGGGAATATCCTCCCTAGAAGGCTTTCGTACTTTGGCCAAAGGGGCCGTCTTTAAGACCTATCCGCGAGAAATAATAGTCTTTCCTAAAGATTTTTCATACGAGATCAGGGGCCAAAAAGAAGTGTTGTTAAAATTTTTTTTGCCCAAAGGGTCTTATGCTACGGTGGTTTTAAAACGTCTTTTTGGCTTACAATCTTTGGACCTTGGTTTAAAGAAAAATGTGGTTAGATAACCTTTCCCAGGGTCTGCGGTAGTTGTTGCAAGCCCAACAGGGGTTGTAGAAAGACTTCCCGAGTCTCTTTGGTCCTGTTTATCTCAGGGGTGAAGGATAAAGCGTTGGTCCGTGAAATTGGCCTTTCCCTCGCTGCTGTAAAGGGGCCAAGATGTTTTGTGCGTGATTTGTCCCCTCAAGAGGTCTTTCCCGTGGCAGAGGCCCTTTGGGCTAATGGAGGATCTTAGGGAGATAGATTTTTAACAGACCTTCTTCCAGAGTTGCTCTTGCTTCTTGCCCATTTACCAAACAAGGGAGTCTTACCACGCGTTCAAAGGGACCGTATGCTCCTTCCAGTTGGTATACACGGGCTTGGCGATAGAGAGGCTCTGTTTGTCCTCGCACACGAAGAAAACGGTCTTCTAAGGTGATCTCTAGACTTTCTCGCTGGGCCCCGGGGCAGGAAACTACCACTATAAGCTCTGCGGGTGATTCAAAGATGTCTACCGGGGGAATCCAGGAAGTGGTTCTTCGGGGCAGGTGAGCTATGTTTACCCACCAACTTTGTTCTAAGTGGACAAAGAGTCTGTGTAGCTCTTGTAGCCCTTGCCCCAAGGAGATCCGGATTATAGCCATTTTACCCTCCTCAAAAGGAGTTTTTGTTAGGCTTACAAACGGGTTCATAAGTTAGGTCTTGATATTGATAAACCCCCACGGTGGGGGCCAAAAGGCCATAATGATCATCGGCAGAGATAAAATAGTACCCGGTAATCCCCTTTAACAGCCCTACTTTGGTTAGTCCCTTGGCCAGTCGATGGTGTAGAGCAAACTCTTCTCCTCTTCTCAAAAGGAGGAAGGCATCTGCCCAAGAGGCCAGAGAGAGGTCATAGGTGATGTTTTCAGTGCGTACGAATTCTTTAAGGAGGTCATAAATTTGAGCGTTCCCGTAGAAAAAAGCTCTTGGGGCCAAAAAGGCCGCTCCCACAAAGGGTTTTCCCTGTAATTCCGGATAAGTTTGGAGAAACCCTTCGGGGGAAATATGGTGGGAGAAAAATATAGGAATTTTGAGCCCCAGTTGATCTGCATTACGTGCTACGGTTAGAGAAGCCCAAGGACCAGCCCAACACACTATGGCTTGAGTATCCAAGAGGGAATTTAGTTGAAAGGTTACGTCGGTGTCTTTGGGGCCAAAGAATCGGGTGGCTTTGATTTTTAAGGTATATTCGGCAGCATAGGCCTCTAGCCAGTGTTGCCCTTCACGCCCCCAGTAGTCATTGCTAATCAAGAGACCTATTTGGTGGAACCCCTTTTGGTGTAGGCAGTGAAAAAGCACCTTTACAGCAGCCCGGGTGGAAAGACCGGTCCGAAAGACCTTCCCTATAGGGTGGTTAATTTGTTTGATGGGATTTATTTCTCCAGCAGTAAGGATCAAGGGCAGGTCCAGTTTTTGGGCTTCTTGGGCTAGAAGAGGCGCCCCTGTAGGACGTGCTGGGCCTATAAGGACATCAACCCCTTGGACAAAGGCCTCTTTTACTAGCGCAGGCATACGTGAGGCCTTCCCTTGAGAATCTAGAAATACCAACTGGATACTACCTGGAGGCCAAAGGGCGGAGGTTAGTACATTAACCCAATCTTGTAAGACCTGGCCTTCTCTTGTTTGTACGCCACTTAAAGGCAAGACTACGCCAACTTTTAAATAGGCCCATAAAGGAGTGACCCAGAACAAAAGGCCTACAATAAGGAACAAAAGACGTTTCATGGCCTCTATTTTTGTTTTAGGCGCTTTAGGCGTGCCAAATATTTACGGGCTACCCGCGCCTGGGCGGTATGTGGGTAAGTCCTTACAAGCTTTTTAAATACAATGCTTGCCGCTTCTGTATCCCCTAGACGCAAGAAAGAAAAACCTTGTTTCAAGAGAGCTGCAGGCACTTTGTTACTCTTGGGAAATTGGTCAATAACCTTTTGGTAGGCCAATATAGCATCTTCGTATCTATTACGATTAAAAAGGCACTCCCCGATCCAGAAGAAGGCGTTAGGGGCCCTTTTGCCCTGAGGGTACTGTTTGAGATATTCTTCAAATATCTGTTGGGCTTGGGCGTATTTTTTTTGTCTAAACAGGTCTAAACCTTTTTGATATAGGGTTTGTTCGTCGGGCTGTTGCTTTTGGTCTGCTATCTCGCCTTGGGCTGGGGCAAGCCTTGCTTCTAAGGCCGTTATGCGCTTGAGGATTTCTGCTTGAAATTCGCGAAAGGCTTCTCTATCTTGACTTTGTTGATAAGACAATTGTTCCATCTGGCCGTTTAAACGAAGTTCGTCAGCACGAATTTTTTCGAGTTCGGAGAATAAATTGGCCTGTTGGGCAGCAAGCTTATCTAGCCGATTAAGGTCTTGAGACTGTTTGGTCAGCTTTACTACTTGCCGCTCCAGGGCAGAAAGACGTTTATCAAGGGCCTGAAGCTGTACGTTTAAGGTGTAGATTTGGCCTTGGAGGTCTTGCAGCTGTTGGTTAGAGACACAGCCCAGGAACAAAAAAGATAAACTACAAAGAATTAGCAGGCGCCTCATATTTAAGTTTCTAGTCAGTTACTCCTCTTTCGTCAAGTTCCGTTTTTGTAAGGGCCTCTTCAATGATAAGGAGTATTTCTTGAAGTTTATAGGGCTTAGAGAGAAAGCCTTTGGCTCCTTGAGCTAATAATTCTCTTACTTTTTTGTCCATCATATAGCCAGTGACCAAGACTATCGGGGTGTGGGGATCTATTTCTCTCAAGTCTTTGAATATCTCTAGACCATCCCTGCCAGGCATAATCAAGTCTAAAAGAATCAAATCTATCTGTTCTTTTTTTTCTCGAAAGATCTCTACCCCTTCTTCTCCGCTGGCCGCCAAGATGACCTTGTACCCGTTTTCTTCCAGGAGGAGCTTTCCCATTTGACGCACTTCTTCTTCGTCGTCGATGAGGAGGATGGTTTTTCCTTTTAAAAGATGGACATCCCTTTTGGGTTTGGTCTCTGGAGATGTTTTTTCTTCTCTCGTCTCCTCGGTGCAAAGGGGTAGATAGATAGTAAAGATGGTCTTATGCGGTCTAGATAAGACATCGATATAGCCACCATGGTTGCGCACGATACCATAGACCACAGAAAGTCCGAGACCTGTGCCTTCACCGGGCTCTTTGGTGGTAAAAAAGGGATCAAAGATCTTTTCTAAAATTTCTTCAGGTATACCAGGGCCATTGTCTTCTACTTCGATGGCTAAATACTGTCCCGGCTCACATTTGTCGCCCGTAGTAAAAAAGCGTTCTTCTAGGGTACAAGTATAAGTACGTAGTATCAGGCGTCCGCCTCCTTGGCTCATCAAGGCATCACGGGCATTTATACACAAATTGAGTAGGACCTGGTTCAGCTGCGAAGGATCTGCCTTAATTAAAGGTAAATCTGTTTGCAGTTCTTTAACTAAGCGAATTTTCTTCTCTAGAGAGTGTTCCAAAAAAGTAACCACTTCTTCGATTATCTGGTTTATCTGGACGTCTTCTACTTGATATTTTCCTGCTCTAGCAAAGGCAAGTAGATTTTTGACCAAACCAGCTGCTCTTAAAGACGATTTTTCTATAGCTTCTACGTAACGTGTGAGTGGGTTGTTGACTAACCGACGTTTGAGTAACTCGGCATAACCAAGTATGGCAGCTAAAATGTTATTGAAGTCGTGGGCAATGCCTCCAGCCAAAAGACCAACACTTTCTAGTTTTTGGGCCTGAAGCAGTTGCTGTTCCATTTCTTTTATCTTGGATATATCTCGAATAATGGTAAAGACCAAAACAAATTTATCGAAGTTAGGGGGTAATTCGTCTTCTAGTATTGATGCTCCTATTAAACGCATAGATATTAGAGCCGGTAATTCTGAACCATCTTTGCGTTTTAAAATTACTTCTTTGTTTCGTATTTCCCCCACAAAAAAGAGTTCATCAAGCAGTTGGTCATAAACCTTAGGGTCTAGATATAGTTGATGCATATCTATTTTGGCTATTTCTTCTTCCGAAGGGATACGGAGCATCTCTTGAAATGCAGGATTATAAGAAACTATTTGGCCGTCTTCGGTGGTAATAACGTTACCATCAGGGGCTAGCTCAAAAAGGGTTCGATATTTTATTTCGGAGTGTTTTAACTTGTTTTGTTCTTGAAGGAGTAGAGACTGCGATTTTCTTACCCGTTCTTCTACCCGTTGTATTTCGAAGAGGGGCAACAAAAACAGGGTAATCCCTTCGAGGGATCCGCAGAAGAGAGAAAAAATAAGGAGTTTGAAGGTGTAAGAAAGGGCCTTTTTAAGACTTATGCCTACTTCCACATACCCGTATAGAGAGCCTTCGTAGAAGACACTTTTTTGAGACTTTACGATCAAAAACCAGTTATGAGGTACGGAGGCCTTAGAGATTTTGGCTATAAGGCGCCCTTTGGGATCGAAAAAATGCACAAAAGCAATGTCTGGGTAGTTCAAGCTCTTTTTTATGTATTTTTTCCAGTTTAGAGGGTGTGTTTCCAAGGTTTGTCTGAAAAAAGAGCTTACATATTTTGCGTGGACCTGGGCTTGTTTTAGGGCCTCTTGACGTGCCACATAATAATAGCTGGCTGGAATGGCGAAACAGATAAAGAGCCCAGCAATGAAAGAAAGGGGTAGCATTTTTAAGGCAAAAGATTTCGTTATAGGATACGAAGGGTCATTCCCTAGGAGGAGCTGGAGGAGACTTTTAGATCTCTGGAGAAAGGCAGAAAAGTTGGTCATTTTTGATATGTATTAAATATACCTTTTTTAGGCCTTGATGATCGTTGGCTGAAAAACTTATTTTTTCAGCCAGGCCTAAATCTAGATTTCGGAATCTTTCCAAAGTAACTATAAGTTTTTGCCTCGAGGGATGGGGGCCTAATTTTTGAAGGGCAACGGTAAATAATTTGGCATTTAAAAAGCCCTCAAAGGATAGAGAGGAATAACTTTGCTGGGGAAAATAACGCTGAAATAATTTTCTGTATTCTTTAGCTGCTGGGAGATCTTCGTTAAAAGACGGAAGTACTTGGGTTATATATACGTCGTAAGGTAAATTCTTTATTTCTTGAGCCAAAGTATAAGCTCCGGTAAAAGAGATGCCCAAAAATATTATGTTTTTGGCCTTTTCCCTTAGCCACAGATCTTGCATAAATTTAGCATAGATTTCTGCGGTTCCAATAATAGCAATCACCTCGGGGTTAGTTTTGAGCAGTTTATTTAGCTGTTTATCCAGATTGTGTGCCCCTCGGAAAAAATAGGCCTTTCCTACCAGGTCGAGATCGTAATGGAGGAGGCGCCTTTTTATCCCTTCTAAGCCGTTTAGTCCGTATGCGTCATGTTGGTAAAGTATGGCAAAACGCTTTTTGTGTAATTTTTTGATCAAAAAGTCTACCGCTAAACGGCTTTCGTCCCAATAGCTAGGACGAAGATTAAAGACATAACGCCGTACAGGTCGGCGTAATTCTATGGCTCCTGTGATAGGAAACAGGAGGGGAATGTGTTTTTTTTTACAGAACTCTACTACGGTAAGGGTAGTGGGTGTGCCTACTAGGCTCAAAAGGGCAAAAACGCGGTCTTTTTCTACAAGATTTTTGACGTTACCAATGGTTAAAGGGGGATTATAGGCGTCATCATAGGCCTTTAAGACGATTTTACGGCCACAAACTCCACCTTGCTGGTTTATGAAGTTAAAATAGGCCTGCATCCCTTTTAATACTTCCTGTCCGAGGTAAGCCGCATGGCCGGAAAGAGGCAAAGAAGTTCCTAAGAGGATCTTGTCAGGAGAGATGCCAGGGGTTTCGGCCTTTGCCAGATTCCCATAGACCAGCAAACATATCCAAGCAGTAAAGAGAAATACTAAAATAACCCTTTTGTACATAACGCCCCTCCCTTTTAAACAATTTAACTTAAATATCCGAGTTTTCTAGGTTTGTAGGGCCTGCAAAACACGCGCTTAATAGACCCTTAACCCTTTTTCAATAATCTTTTAGGTGTAATTGACATTTAGTCTCAATAAAGTTATTGTTTTACGTAGACGATAAAGCCTAAGGGAAAATCTTAAAAGGAGGTATTGTTATGCCTGGACTAGATCGCACAGGACCATGGGGAGAAGGCCCTCGTACAGGCCGTGGCCTTGGGCGCTGTACGCCTGAAGGGAGGCGCTTATTAGAAAATTATGGTCCTTGGTTTGGCCGTGGTTTTGGTTGGGGTTGGCG
The DNA here is from genome assembly GCA_026988575.1 of Thermodesulfobacteriales bacterium. GTDB lineage: Bacteria > Desulfobacterota > Thermodesulfobacteria > Thermodesulfobacteriales > Thermodesulfatatoraceae > JALSKZ01. The sequence goes on from JALSKZ010000080.1 coordinate 8,241, forward strand.
TTGCGGTTTTGGTGGTGGTTTTGGATGGCGACGTGGTTTTGGTCGTGGCCGCGGTAGGTGGCGTTGGTTTTGGGGGCCTGGTTTTGGCTGGGGTTGGCGTCGGTGGTTGGCCAGCTTGAGTCCTGACGAACGTCGCGCCCTTCTCGAAGAAGAGGCTCAATTCTATCGCCAGCGCCTGGAAGAGATCGAAAAAGACTTGACTCCTGAAAAGGATGAAGGATAATGGCCGAGGGAGAACGAGAATTTCGCTGCTTTGCGTGTGGTTATGAATGGGCTGTTCCCTATGGTACCGGAAGGGTGCTTATGTGTCCTAAGTGTGGTAGTTTCAGAATCAAAAGGATGAATCCTGGCCCTCCTCCAGGGAGGAGGGGGTGGCGTTGGAGAATGCGTTGGGGCACCAAAAGATAAATCTCTCTAAGCAAACCAGTATATTAACCAGGGTAGCCCTTGCGGCTACCCTGTTAAACTTTTTATTGGCGGTTTTTAAATATCTCTTGGGGCGCTATACTGGTAGCTTAGCCCTTTGTGCTGACGCCCTTCACTCTTTTACCGATGTTATTAGTTCCTTGTCGGTCTATCTTGGTCTTAAGTTTGCCGAGCGTAAGACCAAATCTTTTCCCTATGGCCTATACAAACTGGAAAATCTTGTCGCCCTCCTTACCTCTGTATTTATTTTTTTGGCGGCCCTGGAAATTTTGCATCAAGCCTTTCATGGCCAAAATATAATCATACCCCGTAGGGTGCCGGTGACGGTGGTAATTTTTTCCCTTATGACCCTTGTTATGTGGCTTTTTTCTCGCTGGGAACTGAAAATGGCCCAAAAGTCTGGCTCTCCAAGCCTTGCTGCCGATGCGCAACATATCACTACAGATATATTGGCCACGATTATTATTTTAATAGGCCTTGTGGGAGGGGCCTTTGGTATTCATTTTGTCGATCGTTTAGCGGCCTTATTTGTCGCGGTCTTGATCTTTAAGATTGGTCTAGAAATTGCCGGCGAGGCCTTGAAGGTGCTGTTAGATGCCAGCCTTGAGCCAGAAATCTTTGCCCGTATCACCGATATTATTCGCGCTTTTCCGGAAGTAGTAGAGATAAAGTCCCTTACCGGGCGGCGTTCAGGTAGATTTTGCTTTGTAGAGGCCGAAATAGTGGTAGACGTTTCCTCTCTGGAAGAGGCCCATGAGCTCGTTACCTATATCGAAGAAGAGATATATGATGCTTTTCCCGAGATCGATCGTGTTATCATCCATTTTGAACCCCCAAAGCTTAGGCGATACCTCTTGGCTATTCCTACCGAAAATAAGGGGGAAAAAGTATCAGAGCATTTTGGTTGTGCCCCAGAATTTTACCTGTGGGAAATAGAGTGTGAGCCGGCGGCCAGGGTAAAAAGTCAACGTCTCCTCCCCAATCCCTATGTTAAGGAGGACAAAAGGCGTGGCGTGAAGGTGGTGGAATGGCTGGCCAAAGAAGGTGTAGAGGCGGTGTTGATCTCTAAACAGGAAGTCAGAGAAAGGGGTTTTATCTATGCCCTTTTGGCCCACGGTATAAGGCCTATTTTTTGTCCCCAGGCTAGTCTAGAGGCCTTAAAACAAGCCCCTCCTTGCCCCCCTTTTAGTCTTGTAACTCTCCCGTCAATTGGGCAAGACGATACTCGTGTATTTGCCTGAGCAAATCTTCTATCTCTTCAAGGATTCTTGCGGGGGCCATGGGATCAAGTAGAGTGGCGGTACCTATTTGGACCGCCTTTGCCCCGGCTAAGATGTAGGCCAAGACGTCTTGGCCAGAGGTTATGCCTCCACAGCCGATAATAGGAGCTTTTAGGCGACGATAGATCTCCCTTACTAACCTCAAGGTTAAGGGTTTGATGGCCGGTCCTGAAAGCCCCCCAAAACCAGCGGCAATATCAGGTTTGCGCCTTATGACGTCTACTACAAGGGCTGGATAGGTGTTGGCTACCGTGAGAGCGTCAGCGCCGGCATCAAGGGCGCTTTCGGCCACCTCAAATACAGGGCCTACGGGAGAGAGTTTTACCACCAGCAGGCGGGGCCAGATGTCTCGAATGTCCTTTATTAACAAGGCTACTGTCTTGGGGTCTTGACCAAATTGTAGCCCCCCTTTTTTTACATTGGGACACGAAATATTGACTTCGATGCCTTGGATTTTGGTTTCTAAAAGCCCTTCTACTACGGCTAAATACTCTTCAACATTTTGTCCAAAGACATTTACTAAAAGGGGGACTTTAAAACATGCTAGTCTAGGCCATATGTCCCTTTTAAAAATTTCAAGCCCTGGATTTTCTAAGCCTATGGCGTTGACCAGGCCACAGGGGGTCTCGGCTATGCGCGGGGGAGGGTTCCCTGGGCGAGGGTGCAGGGATATGCCCTTGGTAACCAGGGCGCCCAAAATAGAGAGGTCTAAATAAGAAGAGAGCCCTTCTCCGAACCCCCAGGTGCCGGACGCTAATAACAGGGGGTTTTGGAGCCTCAAAGGGCCTAAAGAAACCGAAAGATCTAGCTTCACTTGGGCCTCTTTTGACGTATTTTCCATTCTAGGTAGATCCACAGAATGCCTATGGCTAGGCCTATAGCGGCCATTTCTCCAAGCCATTCGAGCATTTTACATCCTTGAAAAGGTTATTTTGCCCTCCACGATGGTCATTACCGCTTGGCCCTGTAGTTCCCACCCCAAGAAGGGGGAATTCTTTCCTTGAGAATGGAGGTTTTCCTTCCTCGGGACCCATTTTTTTTCTAGATCAATGACCGTTACGTCTCCAGGGCTTCCTACCCTTAGGCTACCCCCGGCTATTTTTAAAATACGGGCTGGATTGGTAGAAAGTAGGGCTATGGCCCGGGATAAGCTCAGTAGGCCTTGATTTACCAATCTTAGGGCAAGCGCAAGGGCGGTCTCTAGCCCTACAAGGCCAAAGGCTGCTTGTTCAAACTCTATAAATTTTTCTAAATCACTGTGGGGGGCATGGTCCGTAGCAATGGCATCTATAGTGCCGTCAGAAAGTGCCTGGCAGATGGCCTCCCGGTCTTCGGCACTGCGTAAAGGGGGGTTGACCTTGGCGTAGGTGTTATAGCCCAAAGCAGCCTCTTCGGTGAGTGTGAAATAATGGGGGGCGGTCTCGGCTGTGACCGGGATGCCCTGTTTTTTGGCCCATCGGATGATCTCTACAGCTACCTTGGTAGAAACATGGGCAATGTGTACTGGAGCATCGGTGAGCTTAGCCAGCATTATTTCTCTGAATACAGCTATGGCCTCTCCTTCGGCAGGGATCCCCTTGAGCCCCAAGGTAGCCGATGCAAGCCCTTCGTTTACATGGCCCCCTTGAGAAAGGCTTAGTTCTTCGGCGTGTGAAATAACAGGGAGACCAAAATTTTTGGCGTATTCTAGGGCCAGACGCATCATAAAGGCGTCGGGGACAGGGCGTCCGTCGTCTGAAAGGGCCACTGCCCCGGCCCTTTTTAGATCGCCAAATTCGGTTAACTGGGTGCCTTTTTGACCTTTGGTTATACAGGCAATGGGATATACCCGGGTAAAGGCCTCTTGGGAGGCCTTTTTAAGGATAAAACGTGTTACCTCGGCGTTATCGTTTGGGGGTTGGGTGTTGGGCATACAGGCTACCGCCGTAAAACCTCCTGCGGCAGCCGCTAAGGTCCCGGTGGCGATGGTTTCTTTCCATTCCTCGCCGGGTTCACGCAGATGTACATGCATGTCAATAAGACCGGGGGTGATGATCAGGCCGTGACAATCTATTTTTCGGGCCCCTTGGCCAGAGAGCCTTTCTCCCAAGGCCTTTACTTGCCCGTTTTCGATAAGGATGTCCAGGACGGCATCTATCCCTTGGGAAGGATCTATTACCCGGCCTCCTTGTAAGAGTAGACTCATGCGTTCCCCCCTAAGAGGGCTACTAAAAGGGCCATGCGCACGGCAACGCCGTTTTCCACCTGTTCAAGTATTACATTGCGGGGGTCATTTTGTAGTTCAGGTGCCAATTCTACGCCCCAATTGACAGGCCCTGGATGCATAAGAAGGCAGTCTTTTTGGGCCAATTCTAGACGTTTAAGGTTTAGACCAAATTCTTGGGCGTATTCTCGAACAGAGGGTAAGAGGGCACGGCCGTGCCGTTCTTTTTGTACACGCAAGGCCATGACCACATCGGCTTGATCCAAGGCGGTTTCGATCCGGTAACACACACGAGCCCCTAGGGCCTCTCTCTCAAGAGGCAACATGGTGGCTGGCCCGGCTACATATACTTCCGAGCCCATTTTACGAAAACCTACGATATTGGAATGGGCCACACGACTGTGCTTGATATCGCCGATAATGGCTATTTTTAGACCCGAAAGGGTCTTTTTTTTCTGGTAGACGGTGAGCATATCCAATAAGGCCTGCGTAGGGTGAGCATGAAAGCCATCTCCCGCATTAATCACCCTAGCGCGACTATGTTTGGCTACAAAGTGGGGTGTTCCGGCCATGGCGTGTCTTATTATGAACAGATCTACCCCCATGGATTCTAAATTGAGAATCGTATCCAAGAGGGTTTCGCCCTTTTCTACACTACTCATACGGGCTGTAAAACTCAAAGTATCGGCGGAAAGGCTTTTGGCCGCCCGTTCGAAGGAGAGGCGGGTACGGGTGCTGGCTTCAAAGAACATCAGGGCTACCAGTTTCCCCCGCAGGGTTGGCACTTTGGGAATAGGGCGATGTAAGATCTCTTTGAGATTAAGGGCCAATTTCAAAATATAAAAGATGTCCTCTTCAGAGAGAGAGGCTATGTCAAGTATGTGATTTGCCGTAAAGGAGGCGTTCATATCTTGGCCCCTAGAGTTGAAAAAAGCCATACCAAAATCAGATCCTAAAGACAAGCCCTTTAAGAGACGTTTAAGCAAGATTCTAAGGCTTCTCTTAGGGCTTCGGCCAGAGCGTCTATTTCTCTGTAGGCCACTACAAGGGGGGGCGTAAAGCGGAGAATACGGTTTTTAATAATCGTTATCAAGATGTGCTTTTTGTAAAAGAGGTATTGACCAACCTTGTCTGCCCCCCCTTTTAACTCGAGGGCCTGGAGGAGGCCTTTACCCCTTACATCGGCTATAAGAGAGGGAAAATCTAGCTTTAGCTCTTTTAATTTATGGCTTAAGGCTTTGCCCTTTAATTCTACCTCTTTTAGGAAGTCTTCTTGTAGTAAGGCCTTTAAAACTTCAAGGGCTGCGGCACAACTTACAGGGTTGCCTCCAAAGGTAGAGGCATGAGTGCCTGGTTCTAAGGCTTCCATTATCTCTGCCCTAGCCAACATGGCTCCTAGGGGTAGTCCACTGGCCAAGGCCTTGGCCAAGAGTAACACGTCAGGGACAATATTTAGCCCCTGATAGGCAAAAAGTGACCCTGTACGTCCGAGGCCTACCTGAATTTCGTCAAAAATTAAGAGGGCGTTATATCTGTCACAGAGTTCCCGGGCCAGGCGGACAAATTTTGTTTCTAAGGGGATGACCCCCCCTTCACCTAGTATTGGTTCAAGAATTATCCCACAAGTTTGGGGCCCCACCGCCCTTTCTAAGGCTTCTAAGTCGTTGGGAGGTATATGGATAAAACCGGGCACTAAAGGTTGAAACCCCTCCCAGTAAGCAGGTTGTCCGGTGGCGGAAAGGGCACCAAAGGTGCGTCCATGAAAAGAATATTCCAAGGCCACAAACTGATTTTTGTCTGGACCGTAGTGCTTCCAAGCATAACGACGTGCTAATTTGAGGGCAGCTTCTACGGCCTCGGCCCCGCTGTTGCAAAAAAATACCTTTTCGGCAAAACTTTGTTGACAAATAAGTTCTGCCAAGCGGGCCTGGGGTTCTGTCCAGTATAAATTAGACACATGAAGGAGTTTGTTTGCCTGTTCGCATATGGCCTTTACTACCGGTTCGGGACAGTGTCCAAGGGAGCATACCGCTATACCGGCCGCAAAGTCTAGATATTCTTGCCCATCTTCGTCGTATAGACGCGTCCCTTTACCCCTTACGAAGGCCACTGGAAAGCGTGCGTAATTACCAGCCAGGTATAGTTCTCCTAGATCTTTTATATATCCCATAGTATATATCCTTGCCTTTTCTTTGGAAATGGATTGTAGCCTAGCTATGATACTTATGTAAAACAAAAAAGTCTCTAAGGGAAGTTTTGGCGTTGGAGGATAAAATTTTGAAGCAATAAGGGGGAAACGATGATACCTAAGGGTTTTTTGTTTAGTGCCGTATCTTGTGGTTTAAAAAAAGGGGGTTTGTTAGATGTGGGACTCATTTATGTCCCTTTGGGGGCGACCTGTGCGGGGGTTTTTACCCAAAATATAGTAAAAGCAGCACCTGTACTATTGGGCCAGGAACGGGTGCGTCAAGGGAGAGCCTCCGGCATCCTGGTGAATAGTGGTTGTGCCAATGCCTGTACAGGCGAAAAGGGGCTTCTTGACGCGCAGAAGGTCTTAGCCGAGGCGGCCTCTCTTTTACAAGTGGAGCCCACGGCCCTGTTGCCCGCTTCTACAGGGGTAATTGGGGCTAGATTACCCGCAGAAAAGATATCTAACGGCCTCTCCTTGCTCGTTTCTCGTCTTGCCCCGGAGTCCTACCAGGAGGTAGCTCAAGCCATGATGACTACCGATACCTTTCCTAAGGTTGTTCAGCGTCAGATAGAATATAAGGGCCAGAAGGGTTTTATACTGGGGTTGGCTAAAGGGGCCGGCATGATAGCCCCCCATATGGCTACCATGTTGGCCTTCATATTAACTGATGTGGCGGTACCGGCAGATATTTTACAAGTCTTTATCCAAGATGCTGTTGAATATAGTTTTAATCGTATTTCTGTCGATGGTGATACCAGTACCAATGATACGGTTTACGTTTTAGCTAGTGGAGAAAGTGGACTTGATATAACTAAAGAAGATTCTTTAAAAGATAAATTTGGGCAGGCATTACAAGAAGTTTGTCGAGAACTAGCCTATCTAATAGTTAAGGATGGAGAAGGAGCAAACAAATTGGTGACTGTTAAGGTAAAGGGATCTCACAGTGAAAAAGAGGCTTTATGTCTGGCGCGGGTAGTGAGCGAATCTCTTTTGGTTAAGACGGCTATCTTTGGTGAAGATCCAAACTGGGGACGTATAATCGCCGCCATGGGGCGTTCGGGTATAAAATTTGATCCCTATTTGGTAGATATTTATATTGATAAAGTTAAAATAGTAGGAAATGGTATAGGTTTGGGTAAAAAAGCCGAAGAACAAGCTCATCTAGTTATGAAAAAAGACAAATTTGCCATAATTATTGATTTAAAACAAGGGGGAGAAGAGGCTTTTATGATTACTTGTGATTTATCTTATGATTATGTACGCATAAATGCTGAATATCGTACTTGACGTGGAGGTAATATGGATAAGGAAGATAACGGAGAAAAGGCCCTTTGCTTTAAATATCAAGAAGAACAGCGTATAGAAGAGGGGTGTAAGCACCCGAAAGATTATTGTCCTTACCGCCAAAGTTGTTTGATTTATTTTTACAGCAAAGAAAAAAACAGGAATAACTGATGCGTATTTTGCTTACTAACGATGACGGAATTTTTGCCGAGGGTTTATGTGCCCTATACGACAATTTATCTCTGGAACACAAAGTTTTTGTAGTAGCGCCAGAGGCAGAGCGCAGTGCTGTTGGTCATGCCATAACTATTTCGGAACCGCTCCGCATAAAAAAGGTAAAACGTGGGCGAAAATTTTTTGGTTATGCGGTAAATGGTACACCAGCAGATTGTGTAAAGATTGCCATACATGAATTAATTGGTCCACATATAGATTTAGTGGTTTCTGGAATTAATAGAGGAGCAAATGTAGGTATAAACGTATTATATTCTGGGACAGTATCTGCGGCAACAGAAGGTGTTATATTGGGTTTTCCAAGTATCGCTGTATCCCTAAATGCATATCACGATCCAGACTATTGCTTTGCCAGCTATTTTGTAAATTCTCTGTTGGAAAAGTGGCGGGCCATTTTTAATGAACTTAGTTTTTGTTTAAATGTTAATGTGCCGGCACTGCCAGCACACAAAATAAAAGGTATTAAGTGGGTACCGCAAAGTATTTCTCCTTTGTTGGAAAGATTTGAAAGAAGGATTGATCCTCATGGACATTTATATTATTGGCAGTGTGGAGAAAGGTTCACTGAAGAGAATCCAGACACAGACGTTAAGGCTTTAGAGCAGGGCTTTATTACACTTACTCCTCTCTTTTTCGATTTGACCTATAAAGAAATTTTACCCGCGCTCAAAGAAAAAAGCTTGTTTTTTGACTTATAAATCAGCCCGCAAACTAATAAAAATATTCATGCAGTTAAGGTCTATGTAATAAAACGTAGAGGAATTTTTTTCTTGACAACTTAGAAATGTTTTTTTATGTCTTAGGACAAAACTTATATAAGAGGAGGTAATTATGGCAAGGAAAAGAAGCCGTCCAGTTACCAAAGAAGATGTAAAATTCATCTATGAAAATTACGCCAAAATGTCTGCTACTGAAATAGCCGAAGAACTCGGTATTAGTAAATTTCAAGTTATGAAAGTGGTAACAGAATTACGTAAAAGAGGAGTAGATATACCTAAAAAAGTTGGCCGTCGTGAAAATCCTGTCGATGCCTTTGTTAAGGAATTGAAAGAATCAGGAAAACTTTAAAAGATCAATAATCTGTTTGAGGCGATAAGTAATTTGCAGCTGTTCCGTTAAACAGAAGGCTTTTACCTTTATAAATCTGAGAAGGGGTCCGTTTCCTGTTCTCTAGTGAAAAAAGGGGAACGGATCCTTATTCTTTAAGAATTAACGTCGGGGAAAGACCTTTCTTTTGTTGACCTCCGCCTAATACCAGGCTATCTTGCGTTTAATTTTCCTCAAGGAGGTAAATATGCAGTTTGAGGCTGTTATTGGGTTGGAGGTTCATGCCCAGTTAACCACCGCAAGCAAGATCTTTTGTTCTTGTTCTACAGCCTTTGGGGCTGCTCCTAATACGCACGTTTGTGAAGTATGTATGGCTGCTCCAGGGACGCTCCCCGTGCTCAATAAAAAAGTAGTGGATTACGCCATTAAATTGGCCTTGGCCACTAATGCTACTATTCATCCAGTAGCTGTCTTTGCTCGAAAAAACTATTTTTATCCGGATCTTCCTAAGGGATATCAGATTTCTCAGTATGATCTCCCTATTGCTACAGGGGGATATATTCAAATAGAAGTTGGTTCCCAGACTAAGCGTATTCGACTGGTGCGCATCCATATGGAAGAAGATGCGGGAAAACTTATTCATGATGAGCACCGCCCGGTATCTTTTGTAGACTTTAACCGTACAGGGGTGCCGCTGTTAGAAATTGTCAGTGAGCCGGATATTAGATCTCCTGAAGAAGCAGTAGCCTATCTGAAAAAGTTGAGGGCTATTTTACGTTACTTGGAAATTTGTGACGGCAATATGGAGGAGGGCAGCTTACGCTGTGATGCCAATATTTCTATAAGGCCCTTGGGTAGCAAGGAGCTAGGGACCAAAGTAGAGCTTAAAAACATGAACTCTTTTAAACATGTCCAGCGGGCCTTAGAATACGAAATTCGTCGTCAAACAGCCCTCTACTTAGACGGAAAAGAGATTATTCAAGAGACCAGGCTTTTTGACGTGGAAAAGGGGGTCACTGTATCCATGCGGGGGAAAGAAGAGGCCCACGACTATCGATATTTCCCTGATCCAGATCTTGTCCCCTTAAAAGTGGACGACCAATGGGTAGAAGATATCCGCCAGACGCTACCGGAGCTTCCTGATGTAAAGAAAGAGCGCTTTATGAAGGAATATGGTCTGCCAGCTTATGATGCCGAAATAATCATTTCTTCGCGCCATTTAGCGGAATTTTTTGAGGCCTGTGTAAAGATATTCCCTAAACCCAAGATAGTAAGTAATTGGATTATGACCGAAGTCTTAAGAGAACTGAACAGAGAGGGTAAGGAGATTCACGAGACAAAACTTACCCCGGAATTGTTTACCGAACTTTTAAAACTGCTTGAAGACAATGTCATCAGCTCCACCGCGGCCAAAAAGGTCTTTTCCGAAGTATATAAAACGGGCAAAAGGCCTGCACAAATAGTAGAGGAGCAAGGGCTTAGACAAGAAAGTGACGAAGAAACCCTCCGGGCTATTTGTCAAAAGCTGGTAAAAGAACACCCCAAAGAGGTAGAAAAGTACAGGAGTGGGAAAAAGGGTGTTATAGGCTTTTTTGTAGGCCAGGTTATGCGTGAGACCAAGGGTAAAGCCAACCCCAAGGTGGTGAATAAGCTTCTCACAGAGCTCTTAGAGAGTGAGTAGGATGAAGGAGTATTTGCCTCCTAATCTGGATGTAATTCGTCCGATATTGTGGGATGCAAGGGGGCTGCGTCTTCTAGACCAGCGACTTTTGCCTGGTAAGGAAAAGTATCTCCGTTTTACTAGCTGGCAGGAGGTGCGTAAGGCCATTAAAGACATGGTCGTTCGTGGTGCTCCCGCCATAGGTATTACCGCGGCTATAGGGATGGTATTGGGGGCCGAAAAGATAAAGGCCCAGTCTAAAAAGGCCTTTTTAACTTCTTTGCGTCGTATCGGTGAAGGGTTTAAACGAGCTCGTCCTACAGCAGTAAATTTATCTTGGGCGGTGGAGAGGCTTCTTGTGCGGGCAGAAAACGCCCCTTGGACGTCTAAGGCCGATTTAGTCGAGCTCCTGCGCGCTGAGGCCCTTAAAATTTGGGAAGAGGATATCGAGGCCAATAAACGTATGGGGGCCCTGGGGGCCAAACTCTTGCCGGAAAAAGGGGTGGTACTTACCCATTGTAATGCTGGTGCGTTAGCCACAGGGGGCTTTGGTACAGCCTTAGGCGTCATCCGGGCCGCCGTAGACCGGGGTAAACAATTAGAAGTTATAGCAGATGAGACCAGACCTTGGCTTCAGGGAGCCCGTCTTACGGCCTGGGAGCTCAAGAAGGTGGGTATCCCTGTAAAAGTAATCGCCGACAACGCCGCTGGCTTCCTCCTTCGGCGGGGCCAAATTCAAACGGTAGTGGTAGGGGCAGATCGCATAGCAGCAAATGGTGATGTGGCCAATAAGATAGGAACTTACTCTGTAGCGGTGTTGGCCCGCGAGAACGGTATCCCCTTTTATGTGGCCGCCCCTTTATCCACCATAGATCTTCTTACCGGTAGCGGCGATGATATACCTGTAGAAGGGAGATCAGAAAAGGAAGTCCTCTACTGTGGAGGTCAGCGTATAGCCCCTTCGGGTGTAGAGGCCTTAAATCCGGCCTTTGATATTACGCCGGCTAAATACATAACGGCCATTATTACCGAAAAAGGGCTTGCTTATCCCCCTTTTACCAAAAATTTAAAAATCCTCTTTCAGGATTAAGGGATATGAATTTATTAGAATTGGCCAAGAGTGCCGCTCTGGCGGCGGGGCGTCTCCAGCGGGAAAATTTTTCCCAAAAGATTTCTATCAGGCATAAAGGTGAAATAGACCTTGTTACAGAGATAGATCTGGCCAGTGAGCGCCTTATAAGCGATATATTGGCCCTTTCGGGTTTGCCCATTTTAGGCGAAGAAGAAGTAAAGACCAAACCTCAAGGGACTTATTGGTTGGTGGACCCCCTAGATGGTACTACCAATTACGCCCACGGTTTTCCCTGGTTTGCTCCCTCTATTGCCCTTATGCAGGATAAGATCCCTCTTTTGGGAGTGGTATACCACGTCATGATGGACGAATTGTTTTGGGCTGAAAAGGGTCAAGGAGCCTTTTTAAACGGCCGTCCGTTAAAGGTCTCGGCACAGGAGTCTCTAAGTCAGGCGCTTCTGGCTACGGGGTTCCCTTATAACGTACATGACCAACCAGAGCCTGTCGTAGGTGCTTTTAGGGCCTTTTTGGTCCGTGCTCAAGGTATTAGACGCGCCGGGGCAGCGGCCTTAGATCTCGCCTACGTGGCCTGTGGCCGCTTGGATGGCTTTTGGGAGATACTTTTAAAACCTTGGGATACGGCCGCTGGAGTCCTGTTAGTAAGAGAGGCTAAGGGCCAAGTCTCAGATTTTTTGGGGCAACCCTACGATCCCTTTGTTCCCCATATAGTAGCCAGTAACGGTAAAATTCATGCCGAAATGATCTCCATAGCCTCCTCGTATACCCCCTGAGACCTAATAAATTGATTTATAGACCCCAAAATAACCTCCCAATAAAAACTCCCTTGTGAATCTTTTAGGATATCTAGAAAAATTTTATTTTAATTTTCTTTTTATTTTTTGATATAGTACTAAGAGCACAAAACAGATGATCTTTAAATATACTCATGACGAGCCAATGTAGTGACCGAACCAATCGCAGATAATACTGACAAAAATCTCTTTGAGGGGAGAACATGTCCAAGTTTTTTAAAATTATAGCGGGGCTGTTGGTCTTATTGGTTATCTTTTGCGCAGGAATTTACCTTTTAGCCCGTCACTATTTGACCCAAGAGCGCATCAAGGCCTTGTTAGAGCCTCCCTTAGAAAGGGCCACTGGTCTTCAAGTCGATCTAGGCGAGATAAAACAGCAGGGATTTTCAAGGGTTAGTATCCAGCAGGTGATCTTTCAAGATCCTTCTACACACCAAAAGGTCTTTACCGTGGATAAAATCAATCTTTCTCTAAGACTCTTCCCCCTCCTCAAGGGCAGGTTGGTGGTGGCCAATTTAGAGTTTTTACACCCTTCGATCCTTGTGATACGTGGTAAGGACGGACGTATTAACTTAGAGCATTATCTTTTGCGTACGGAAAAACAGACGTCAAAATCTTCCGAAGCACCGGCAGTAAAGGCAAAGGCTTCGTCTCAAGCCCGGTGGGCTCTGATTTTTCAACGTCTTACGGTAAAAGGAGCCACTGTTACCTTTAGGGATAAACTGGGCGAGCTTCCCCCGGTGGAGACACAATTTTCTCTAGATGTTGCCTTACGTTTACAGGGTACGCAGCTTAGTTTTTCTGGTGCAGGGCTTGTTTCTCATATCAGTTTGGCCGATTATCCCTTGTTAAAGCAGCTGCGTTTTGATGCCTTGTTAGGGCCCAAGAGCATATCCCTTAACTTACGGCAGGGGGAGTTCCTTAAAGGATCTATCTCCGGCCTTGTTGAGAGCGATTTTCGCAATCTTTCGGGAACAGTAACCTTAAAGTCTGCCTCTATGGAGGCCGTCCATAAACTGGTGTTTTTATTGCGTCCTTATCTCTTCCCTCAGGCTCAATTGCCTAAAATGGCCGGTGTATTTGATGCTTCGGCCAAGATAAAGGGCCCTTTAAGGGAACCTTATTATCTACTCACTTTGGATTTAAACCACTTTTCCGTATCTTTGCCCCCTTACGAAGCCGTACTCGAGGGCCAAATAGTACTCGACCCGAGACAGATAAAGCCTGAGCTATCGGTTACTTTGAACCAACAGAAAATTCACTTGGCGGGTCAAGTCGAGGCTTGGCAAGAGAAAGTGCCCCGGATCAACTTAGTGCTTAAGGGCCAAAAGATAGACGCCAAGGCCCTGTTCCCCCCTTCAGAAAGAGCCAGCTCTAAAAAAGACTCTCCTCATGCCTCTAAACCTCAAGGATCAGTACCGCTGGCTTTACCCGTACAGGGGCAGTTACTCTTAGAGGTAAAGTCATTGTGCTATGATCTTTGTGCTGAAGATATACAGGCTAAAACCCACTTTTCTCCCCAACAACTAGACCTTTGGGCCCGGTGTAAGCTTGCCAAAGGCCCTACCGAACTTTCGCTTCGTATAAAAGATCTTGCTAGCCCCCTGCCCCGTAGTTACCTTGCCTATAAGGCCGAAAAACTCGATTTACCCACCCTCCTTATGCCCTTTGCTTCTAAGGCTGTCTATGTCACCAGAGGAACCCTTTCTACCAAGGGGAAATTACAATCCAGGGGCCTTAGTGTGGCGCAGATAAAGGAGAATTTGATCGGAAAGGGAGAGGCCTACTTCTTAAGTTTAGGGCTTAAGGAGATCCCTGCCACGGTTATAGTGGCCGATCTATTAGGACTTCCCGATTTAGCCCGTCTCTCTTTCGATAAAGGGAAACTCCTTTTCCGGATAAAACGGCAACAGGTCTATTTAGATGGGGCTTTTACCCGACCAGACCTTGACTTTTTACTCCAGGGCAAGGTGTCCCTAAAGGGGTATCTCGATCTGCAGCCTCGGTTTTTGTTAGGTAAGCCTTATGCTTCTAGATTAGAAGAACATATTCCTGGGGTAAACTTTTTGGTGAATCAAGGCAGGCTAGAAGTACCCTTACAGGTAAAAGGTCCCTTTGATAAGCCCAAAGTAAGGCTGCTTCTAACCAACAAAGTGAAGGAAAAGATCGAAAAAAAGATAGAACAGAAATTGTTTGAATTTCTAGGACGCTAACCTTGGCGCCTTTCTACCGTAATTACCGTGTGAACATTACCGCGGGGGTGAAAATCGCCCACTACTTTTAGATAACGTGGCTTCAGTAAGTTCCACAGGGCGTCAAATATTTCGTTGGTGGCGGCCTCGTGGGAGATATAGCGCTGGCGAAATTTGTTTAACCATAACTTGAGAGATTTCAATTCTACTATGTGTCGGTCGGGGATGTAGTGGATTTTAATGGTGGCAAAGTCAGGGTAGCCTGAGCGGGGGCACAGACAGGTAAACTCTGGAAAGGTGATCTCTATAGTATAATCCCTGTCTGGATAGGGGTTTTCCCATGGTTCTAGAGAGGCTTCTTTTATGGCCTTTTCACCGTACTTAAGGGTTTTTTGTGTATCGTTCATCTGACCTCCTGTTAGGAATAGTAAAGATAGAGGGCTTCCACCATTATAATCAAGACCAAAATAGCCAAAAAGTTTTTAAAAGACACCGCACCTTTGAATTCTTTGGCATAGAATATGTAAGCTACGTATATACTCCCTGCAAATCCACAAAGGAGGAGCAAGAGACTCAGTATTTTAAGCCCCAGAGGGGATATATTGACACGGCCAAGGCCAAAATAATTCAAAAACTCTCCTAAATGGCGTAAAAAATATTCTAACCGATAGATAAGTTCTCCGGTAAAGGCTAAAGGAACCATTACCGGGACCATGGGCGAAAAACGGCCAAACAATTCGTCTTCCCAAAAATTAAATAATCTTGTTCCTAGCCGGATAAGGAGCATAAAAAATACAAACCATGCCCCCAAAACGAGGCTAAAGGTCAGGGCCTCTGAATGGCCAAAATAAGCCTTCCATGTTTGATAACAACTGCACTTTTCTTGGACAAAACGGGACAGTTGAGAGGCCATAAGAAAAGGGATGATATAGGTACAGGTCAAGTGGCGGCCTTTGTTTATGATCAATTCGCGCAATGGGTGGCGCAGGTAAAAGGCAGGCGAGTTGTTTTCGCAAAGGATTAGACAGTGCCCGCAGTCTAGACACAAGAGATTATTGCGTACGTTAAAGGCCCCCAGGTATACCGGGCACCCGTGGAGTGCATCTTTTCCCCTTTTACACGCAAAGGTCTTGCATCCTCTACATTTTTCTAGGTCTGGGCGAAATTCTAGGAGGGACATGGTGGCTGCTGAACCGATGATTTTGCCCATAGGGCAAAAATAGCGGCACCAGGCCTGTCCCTTATAGATAAGGGCAAAGAAGGTGGCGCCGGTTAATATGGAAAGTAACAATAAGGATGTGCCCAGGGGAGAATATTTGAGGTGAAACACCGCTTCGGCCCAGATGATAAAGGCAAAGAACAGGGTAGCAATATAGGTGCAGTATCTATCTAAAAGGCGAGGAGGTCTCTTTTTTAGGCTCAGGGAGAAGTGCTGTAAGATGCGTCCTATGCCAGGGAAAGGGCAAAAGGCGCACCACATCCGCCCTACAAAAAACCAAGATAAAACTATGCTCGTCCACCATATACCCCAAGAGATAAAGAGCACGGGATTGTAGCGGTCTTGGGGGCCAAATAAGCCCCAAAAGATCAAGATAGTAAACACAACATCGCTAAAGGACCGCAAAAGGGCAAAGTAGATCCGCTTGCGAAAAAAAGAGGCCAACCAGGGAAAACTATCAAATAAGTTAATTCGTGTCCCCTCGTCGTAGACAAAGAGTACACGAAGTATGTCTTTTACGCTTGCCCTATGCTTAGTCAAGCAATATTTTTCCTGTCATCTGGGCCGGAACTTCAAGCCCCATTAGATATAACCCTGTGGGGGCTATGTCGGCCAGTATGCCCGTACGCAGACGGTGCCCTTTAAAGCGATCATCTATTAGATAAAAAGGTACAGGATTGGCCGTATGAGCCGTAAAAGGCTCACCGGTTTGGGGGTCAATCATCATTTCGCAATTGCCATGGTCAGCGGTGACGATTACCGTTCCGTCCACGTACTGGCGAAAGGCCTTTACCACCTTGCCTACACACTCGTCTACCACTTTTACCGCCTTGATGGCCGCTGAGAGTACTCCGGTATGCCCAACCATATCTCCATTGGCAAAGTTCAAGACAATAAAAGAATATCTCTTTTGTTTGATGCGGTTGATTACTTCGGCTGTAATTTCGTAAGCGCTCATTTCGGGTTTGTAGTCGTAGGTAGGGATGTCGCGTGGGGAGTGGATGAGTTTGCGCTCTTCTTTGGGAAACGGTTCTTCTTCGCCTCCGTTAAAGAAGTAGGTTACGTGGGCGTATTTTTCGGTTTCGGCGATACGAAGCTGGTACAGCCCTGCCCGACTAATTTCTTCGCCCCATATCCGTTCCAGCTTTTCTGGGGGAAAGGCCACCGGTAAATCAAACTCTTCATCGTATAGGGTCATACAGACAAAATAGGCCAAGGCCGGGATCTTTTCACGCTCAAATTCATTAAAGTGCGGATCGGTAAGGGCCCTGGTTAACTGGCGGGCTCGGTCTGCACGAAAATTAAAGAAAATGACGCTATCTCCATGGTCAATAAGGGCTACAGGACGATCTCCTTCCACAATCACGGTTGGTTTTATAAATTCGTCGGTTTCTCCCCGTTCGTAGGCGTTTTTTATAGCAGAAACAGGGTCTTCGGCCCGAAGGCCTTTGCCCAAAACCAGGGCTTTATAGGCTAGGGCCGTACGTTCCCAACGTTTGTCTCGGTCCATGGCGTAGTAACGACCAGAGACACTGGCCACCTTACCGGATTTTAGAGAATCTATTTTGGCCAATAAGGCCTGCATGTAGTGAATTCCGCTGGAGGGGGGGGTATCACGCCCGTCCATAAAGGCGTGTATAAACGTCTTTTTTTGGAGTCCGTGTCTTTGGGCCAATTCTAAAAGGGCATAAAGGTGTTCTATATGGCTATGTACTCCTCCGTCTGAAAGGAGTCCCAACAAGTGGACCTTGCCCCCGGTTTCTTTGGCCCGTCTAAAGGCTTCGTTTAAGACAGGGTTTTCGAAAAAGGTCCCTTGCGCAATGGCCTTGTTAATACGCGTCAAGTCCTGGTAGACAATCCGGCCCGCCCCGATGTTGAGATGGCCAACTTCGGAGTTGCCCATCTGGCCTTCAGGCAATCCTACGGCCTCTCCAGAACATTTCAGTAAGGTGAAGGGATAGTGCTTTTGGAATTCATCTAGATTCGGCGTGCCGGCCAACCTTATGGCATTACCTTCCACTTCTTCCCGCCATCCCCACCCGTCCATAATGATCAAAAGAAGGGGTTTAATCTGGGTCATTTTTATTCTCCAAACACAGGTCAAGTTGAGAGGGGTTTACTCGGGGGGCATCCATCCAAAGGCCTTCTAAGTCGTAAACCTCACGCACGGGTTCGAAAAAGACATGCATAATGACGTCTCCGTAGTCTAAAAGAATCCATTGCCCTTCGGCTTTCCCTTCTATGCCCCTGGGGCGAAAACCCTCCTTATAGAGAATATCTTCGACATAATCGGCCAGGCCTTGAGCATGGCGCGTGGACCGTACACTTACGATAATGATGTAGTCAGCGTAGGTGGATTTTTCGCGGATATCAATAATGACTAGGTCTTCGGCCTTTTTAGCCAGGGCTTCTTCGCTCAAACGTTTGGCCAAAAGCCAGGATCGGTCTTTTATCTTGTTCAAAACGGCAGAGGACATGTTGTCTATATTTTTCATAAGCCTCCTTAGATAGTTTGGTATTTTTTTACAATTATAGGCTTTTCTTTCCGGCTTGGGAAGAAAATAAGCTCTTACCTCATTAGGTAGTCCGAATTAAAGTCTCTCTTGCTTGACTCTCCAATTTGTGTTAAATGCGCATTAAAATTTGTATAGCCGAGGTGGCGGAACTGGCAGACGCGGTGGACTCAAAATCCACTGGGCCTTGCGCCCGTGCGGGTTCGACTCCCGCCCTCGGCACCATATCTTTCAGTAAGCTCCCACCGTACTTCTACTTAAGGTGTGTTACTTTGTCGACAAAGCGCCATCGCGCGAAAGTCCGTAAGACCCGACACTAGATTCTGGACTAGCCATTGTTGGAAAGCCTCTGCCCCTTGCGATTTTCTATAAACTAGTGTGTCTTGCGTGCGACAAAAGGGACAGGTTTTGGAAAAAATTCTCACAAAAAGGTCCGGCCGGAACACGGAGAGGCAATGTTTCCGGCCGGTAAAGAGGTCTTAAAAAGAATATTTAATCCATATTCTCAAGGCATTTAAAACATCATCATTGGCTCCTTTCCAAGCCCCTATACCATGATGATCAGAACGAATTAAAGCAGCAAAAATAACGAAATCTTTAAATCCGGTGTATTTGGTGATTAATTCGGTGGTAGTAGCCACTTTATCATTTGATACGGCAGTATTCCACTTGTTATCGCAATTATAATGGCCATAATCAAAGGTAGTAGTTAGACCAGAAAAGGGCTTGATAAAGAAACTTAGTTTAAAGGAATCTGTATTAGGACGTCCGGCGATATCTCCATCACCAGAAATAGTAAAGGTATAAAGGGGTGTTTTTATGCCATTATCACTCAGTTTGGCAGCATTAAAATAACCGTTATCAACGGAAGAATAGGCAAAAGAAAAGCCTATTTTCTGCTGGTAATTCATACCTAATTTGATTCCGTAAGCATTTGTAGTATCAAAGCCTCTTTTTTGTGGATTTATAAAGAAATACTGACCTGCCAAAAGAAAGTTTAAATCCTCTTTTGGTAAAGAAAATTTTGTTTGGGCCTCGGTATAAAAGGAATCTACATAGCCGATATAGTTTTTATCCTGCCAGTAATAATCTTTGCCGTTTAAATCTGCTTTGTAATAATAGGCCACAAGAGTTGTCTTAGGGATGCTCTTATTGGCCAATCCAATGAACATTACGCCGTCATCTCCCAAAAAATCTTGAAAATATTCGTTTTTTAGACGCCTTTCCTTAAAGAACCAACCCAAAACTACTTTTGTCTCCGGAATGTCTCTACTCTTTAACAATAGACCTTGAAAATTGTTGGGGAAAATAGGCCAGGCATCGCTGTTAACCAGAGGAGATTTAAAATTTTGTCGGCCTATTTTGAGTAGTGTATTTTGATAAATATAAGCAAGATAGCCCTCGCCAAGCCATGTTGCTGTTTCGTCGGCGTTGGGTCTTATCATGCTTTTGTTTGCAAAATTGCTATACGCAACGAGATCATCTACTGCATAAAAGGAAAGCTTAAGAGAAATTTTATGCCAGTTTTCACTTACATAGGAAAGTCTCACACCAGCATCAAAAAAAGAATTTTCCTTAGCAAATATATCTTTAGGTTCCTTATCACTTGTTTGGTACCAAAGTTTAAATTCTCCACCTACCTTGCCTCCCTTTAAAGCATCTCCAATAGTTTCCGCTGACCACACATTCCCAACGAGTAATAAGATTAAGAAAATTCCCCAAAGATACTTCATGCGTACCTCCCCATATAGTTTTGGTAGAAATGTAAAGCTAGTTATTAATGGAATCATATTTATCTGACAAATTATATTGCGAGACGACTTGTAAGTCCGCGCGATCTTATTCCTGTCTGATTATCGCGAAGAGGGCCGCAAGAGACTAGGAAGTCTAGATCCCTCGCTTTTAAATTATGCTCTTTCTAAAGCAGAATAGATACAACCACAATAATTTTATAAAATTTCTAACTGTCCATTATGATTGGACTAAAACAGAACAGATAATAAAATATTTTGGCGCATATTCAAGAAGACAATTTTCGATATTTTTAATATGATTTATAGGTACATCTTATGTAAGACGATGTATATACCAGAATCGTATAAAAGATGTCCGTCCTTTTCGCAATGTAAGCTTATTGTTGGAATATGATCCGAAGATGTTTATTATTTAACAACTTGTTTTTTAGAGACCTTTGCAAAACATCTTTTCTTAAGTCCCAGTCAAGGATCCGTTCCTATTTTTTCGTTCCGAAAAATGGGGACGCATCCTTTGCGGTGGATCCTTCGCCTCGGTAGCGCTCGGCTCAGGATGACACAATTATGCTGAGAAAAGGTTTTCCTCGAAAGCAAGTTTTGGGCTAGCGTTTTAGCACCAGCAGGCGGTATGAGCCAAACATCCTTCCTATTTCATCGCGCCAGGGGTTTTCCACCACCGCAATCAGGCGGCTGTCAGGAGACACGGCAAGGTGAAAAAAGCATGGTCCAAGGGTGGGGAAATAGCCGGCAAACCTTGTAAGGCCTCCTCCTGGCCGGGTCAGGTCAAAGACGAGCACGCCAAACTGCCGCACCCTTACGTCTTCACGCCTGAAAGCCGCCGCCGCCACGGCAAGGGTTTTCCCTTGCGGGTCAAGGGCTACCCCCTGGAGCTTAAAAGGCGAGGGGAACTGCCAGAGGACTTTGGCACTTGCAGGCTCAACGGCAAAGAGCATCCGGGCTTTGGGGTGTGGGCCGGCAGGCTTGTCTCCGGCCATGGGAAGGCCGTAAGGAAGGGTGCTCTCCCCTGAGACCACGTAGAAAATGCTGTTTGCGCCAAAAGTCCCGTAGCTTAGACTTGCAGCAACCGGAAAGCCGCCAATTACAATGGGTGTAGCAAGGTTTAAGGTGTGAAGTAGCCTTTTGGCCTTAAGGTCAAAGATAAAGAGCCTGCCATCGCTTGCCCCCAGGGCCCCAAAGTGGCCGTCAGGGCTTACGGCAACAGACTCCCAGGCAGAAACCCGCTTAAAATAGGGTTTAAGCGGCGTAAGCTGGTAAATAAAAATTTCTTTGCCGCTACGTCCAGAAAGAGCAACAAAGCTTTGGGGAGGTGGCCCGGGTTTTTGCCTGTCCCCCTCATACTCAGAGGGCATAAGGGTAACGGTAGCCACCACCTGGCCTTTGTGGTCAGCATCAGCATAGATCATGGTCACCGGGGCCGGGCCGTCTTTAGGGTAGGCCCAGCGCACCTGGCCAGCAGGGCTTAGCCGCCAAAGGCGTGAAAGCCTGCGCCAGGTGCTCTTTTTCTCGTCATACCAGGAATGAAGCCCAAGCACCAGGAGATCACCCCCTGGGAGTACTTTAAGCCGGTAAATGCCAGGTAGCTTGTAAACACCATAGATGTCGCCCGGGGCGGCCGGGGTGCCGCGCTCAAGGCTTTTAGCGGTGTTAAAACACCAAAGCCTTTTTCCTGTTTTGGTTTCAAGGGCGCAGACTTCGGCGTCCGGGCTCTGGGCCCCGTAGTAAAGCACGCGGCCGTCCTCTGAAAAGGCCACCCTTTTTACCATGCCTTCAGGGACTCGCTTTTCCCAGATGAGACGCCCGCTTTCTGCGGAAAAGAGCATGAGCCTTCCGGTAAAGGTGCCAAGGGCAAGCATTTTGCCGTTTTTTGAAAAGCGCAAACAGGCGTCTGCAGGATGCCCAGCACGGGCATAAAAAGATACGTCTTCAAGCTCTTTTTCCCACAAAAGCTCAAGCCCAAAGGCCTTAACTTTTTTCAAATCGTAGGCCAAAGCCCCCTTAGCAGCTAGCAAGAAGCTAAACGTATTTACGAAAAAAAGCATAAAAAGGCCTAAGCACCTCGGCATAAAACACCCCCTGAAGATAGGCCCAAAAAAGTATTTTCCCCAAAAAAATCGCCAAAAGTAATCCCATAAGCACCAGGGAAAGGGCTCTTTCCATCCGTGGCCAGGGCGGCAAAAAGTAATTTTTAGCCGGGGCCAGGGGATCAAAGCCTCTGGTTAGAAGCGTATCCGCAAGGGCACGCGAGTCCCTTATCGCCCTAACAAGGAGCGGATACACCACGGCCATTTCCGTGCGCAGGGTGTAGATGAGACCACGTCGAAAAGGCCGATAACCCCTTAGCCTTAAAGCCTGGCGCACCAGATGCAAATCCTCAGCCAGACGGGGAAGCGCCCGCACCGAGGCCGCGGCCATAAGGCTTAAGCCTCTGGGCAAAGGAAGCGCCCCCACAGCCCGAAAAAGCATTTCAGTAGAGGTTGAATTTATGAGATAGGCCCCGGCCGAAAGGGCCGCCACAAAACGCAGGCTTTGGATGAACCCGTAACGAAAACCCTCCTTGATAAAACAAAGCCCGGGGAAGGTCTCACTTGGAGGCACAAGACAAAAGACGATGGTGCGCGGGAAGTCCTGATAAAAGAGCCCCTGGCTTATCATGATGCCCCAGACAGTAGTAGAAACCAGAAGAAAAAAGCCTTTTAACCAGCTTCTTGAGGGCCAGGCAGCCAAAAACAAAAATACCGACCCCAGGGCCAGAGCCATAAGAGAAAAAGCCTGGTCTAAGAGCACCGAGAGCCCGGAAATAACAAAGACCAGGATGAATTTCGTATAAGGATGAAGACTTTTCACCGCGTTTCCTCCTCAATCTTTCCTTTTTCAAAGCGCAAAATGCGGGTGGCAAGGGCGTATGCCAGGTCTTCATCGTGGGTGGAAAAGACGACAAGCTCTGCCCCTATGGCCTTAAATAAGCGCAGGGCGTTTTTTGGGTCCTGGGCGGTGGTGGGTTCATCAAGCAAAAGCACCTGGGGACGCCCGGTAAGTAGCGCGCCAAGGGCTACCCGCAGGCGTTCCCCACGGGAAAGGGAAAAAGGCGCGCGTTTAAGCTTATCAAAAAGATGAAGCTCCTTTGCTACCTGAGACACCCGAGGCTCTATTTCCTTTCTGGTAAAGCCGAGGTTTTCCAGGGAAAAAGAGAGTTCTTCGGCTACTTTGGTGCGGATGAGCATGAGGTCTGGGTCTTGAAGCAAAAGGGCAAGGGCAAATCTTTTTTTATCCTGCGGAAGGAGATAGCGTATTGCGCCCTTAACAGGCTTTTTTAGCCCGGCCAGAAGGTGCAAGAAGGTAGTTTTTCCCGAGCCGTTTGGTCCAAGCAGGGCCACCCTTTCGTTTTCGTAAAAAGAAAAGTTTAGCCCGTTAAAAAGAGGCGGTCTTTTAGGGTAGGAAAAGTACAGGTTTTTGATCTCAACGGCCTTTTGCCCTTTAGGCGGGGAGGGCAGAGGGTTAACCTCCTTTTTAGGAGGCGTAAAATCTTTTGGCTTGCCAAGGAACTTGGCCTTTCCCCCTTCGAGATAAAGCAGCCGATCAACCCTTGGCAGGACATATTCCAGGCGGTGTTCGGCAATGACGATGGTTATGCCCTGTGAGGCAAGGCTTTTCAAAATATCCATAACAGTTTGCGCAGCCTTAGGGTCAAGCTGGGAAAGGGGCTCATCAAGCAAAAGGAGCTTTGGCGAAACCGCAAGGGCCTGGGCAATGGCCACTCGCTGGCGCTCCCCGCCTGAAAGGGAAGAAATTTCCCGGGCTTCGTATCCCGAAAGCCCGACTTCAGCAAGGGCTTTCTTTACCCGTTTAGTGACCACTTCTTTAGAAAGCCCGAGATTTTCAAGGCCAAAGGCCACTTCGGCAAAGACCGTGTCTGCCAGAAGCTGCTCTGCCGGGCTCTGAAACACCACGGTCACCTCTGGAAAGAGCTTAACAGGCGAGATAGGCCAGGTTTTTCCAAGGACTTTTACCAGGCCTTTAAATTCGCCTCCGGCCTCATAGGGAATAAGCCCGCAGAGCACGGAAATAAGGGTGCTTTTGCCTGAGCCGGTTTCTCCTGCAAGTAAAAAGATTTCGCCCTGTCTTACCGCAAAACTTATGTCTTTTAAGTTTGAGCCCGGGCTTTTGGGGTAGCGGTAGGAAAGGGCCTTCACTTCAATTACGGTCATCTTTCAAGCTCCTTTAGATAGCCGCCAATCTTAAGCCCAAGGGCTGCCCCAAAGAGCGTATACAAAAACCCCTTAATCCCGATAGAAAGCATGAGATACCAGTCCGGGAAAAAGAGCCGGTAAAAGGTCATGTGAAGCACAAGGGAAGAAAAGGTCTGCACGGCATCTGCCACAGAAAGGGCGATGACTGTGCGCAAGCCCTGGGGCTTTTTGTAGCAGAGAAAGAGGAACAGGGCGGCCTCAAGCACCAGGACCTTGGCCCCCAGGAAAAAGGGGTCTGTAGCCCGCATTCCACCATAAAGCACTACCCCCATGAGATAATGGATAAGGGCGGTTAGGGTGGCAAAGCCGGGTTTAGGCACCAGGACGAAAATAGCCGTAAACACCGCGTAGTGGATGATTTCGGTAATAAGCCCGCCCACCAGCACATTGAAAGGCCCAAGAAGGGCGTAGAGG
>JALSKZ010000081.1 GCA_026988575.1 Thermodesulfobacteriales bacterium
ACGCGCACTTCACCAGCCATTTTAAAGCCGTGCTCAAAGGCCTCAACCAGGCGGGAGAAGTTTTCCTGGGTAAGCTTTAGGCGGTCAAGGACAACTTCCACCTCATGGGGGAGGTCTTCGATTTCGTCAAGGTCACAAATCTTATCCTGTATCATGATACGAAAGTAGCCTGCCTGAAGGAGCCCTTCGCGCAAAAGCAAAGGGTCTTTGGCTTTAACCGGGGCCACGATGGTTACAGGCTCGTTTTCGTGAAGCGAAAGGAGCCTCTGGGCTGCCGAGAGCGCAGTGTCCACGTGGATTTCGCGCTGGCAAAAGGGGCATACAGGCAAGGCCGCCCGAAACCAGAGCATCTTGGCAAAGCTTGTTATCTCTGAAAGGGTCCCCACGGTTGAGCGGGAGCTTTTTACCGGATTGGTCTGGCCAATGGCTATGGCCGGGGGAATGGCCTCGATGCTTTCCACCTGAGGCCGGGGGAGTCTTTCCAGATACTGGCGCAGGTAGGCCGAAAAGGTCTCTACGTAGCGTCGTTGGCCCTCAGCGTAAAGCACGTCAAAGACAAGACTTGATTTGCCCGCACCGGAGACCCCGGTAACCACGGTGACCTTATAAAGGGGGATCTCTAGGTCAAAGCCCTTTAGGTTGTGCTGGGCTACACCTTTTAGGAAGATACCTTTCATTTTGTGAGCTATAGGCTAGCAAATGCTTATTAAGCATGCCTTGGTATTTTTAAGGTTTGGCCAGGTCTTCTACCCTGGTTTTTTTATCTGGTAAAGCAGGCAGGGCAAAATCTTTATTTTTGGAGGCGGTAGTAATTTTAAGCCCCAATGTTTGACGCAGGATGTCCATATAATTGCGGATTTGTTGTACATAGATTACTGGTTCCCATCCCCGGGCATACCCATGTTTTAAGTGGCGATAGTATTTTCTTCGTGCCAACAAGGGCAATACTTGGGCTACATCTTGCCAGCGATCAGGGTCTTTGCCCAGCCTACGGGCCAGAATACGGGCATCCATAATGTGTCCCAGCCCCACGTTATAGGCAGCCAGCATAAACCAGTCTCTATCGGGTTCCTTAATGCTTGGGGGCAATTTGGAACGGATCTTGGCCAGGTAGCGGGCCCCACCCAGGATACTTTGTCTAGGGTCCAGTCTGTTTTTGATCCCTAGTTCTCTGGCTGTATCTAAGGTGAGCATCATAATTCCCCTCACCCCTGTGGGGCTTTTGTTCCAAGGTTTCCAGTGCGATTCCTGATAGGCCATAGCGGCCAATAAGGTCCAATCAAAGCCGTACTTTTGGGCTGCTTCTTCAAATATAGGGCGATAGCGGGGGAGCACGGTCTTTATCCGTCTCATAAAACGGCGGATATCTACGTAATCAAAGATTTTTACAAATCCGTAGTATTTTTCTACAAGGCTTTGAAAATCACTACTTTTAGTATAGTTGCGTAGCCAATCATTTACTTCCTCTTGGAGATCTACCGCGTCTTTAGGCATCATCCAGGCAATTTTTTGTGGCTTAGATAAATCAAGGCAAACAGACAATTCAGGATAATAACGGCGTGTTATAGCTACCAAGTTAGAGTCGGCTATTACACAATCTATCTCCCGACGCCATACCTTTTCCAGGAGTTCTTCTGTGCTAAGGTCAGCAGTTTCCCAATGGAGGCGGGGAAATATCTTTTGCAGACGCTTTAATTCCTCTTCGTAGCTGCTATCTCGGGGAACAACTAAATTGCGCTTTGACAAGTCGCGGAGGGCTTTAGGACAGGGTTTTCCCTTTCGGCAAACAATTTGTTCCACCACTTCGTAGTAGGGAATACTAAAGAGGAAAAATTTTTGACGTTCTGGGGTTAGGGTAAGGCCGGCGGCGGCCAGGTCTGCCTCGCCTTTTGCTAGTGCGTCAAGGACCTGAGAGATGGTGCCCTTGACTATAAAGTGGGCACGCACTCCCAGATGCCGGGCAAAGGCTAAGGCTAGCTCATATTCAAAACCAGCTGGTTTATCCCTGTATTCGTAGTAGGTGGTGGGGGCGTTTAGGGTTACAATGCGTATCTCTCCCCGCTGGCGTATAAGCTCTAAGCGACTCTTATGTAGGCAACCACTCAAAAGTAAAAGGCAAAAAATAACCCCTGCTGTCTTTTTATTCATCTTTTTTTTCATCGAACAGTCAAAGGTGAACTTGATTTTTGAGCTGCTATTTTTCCAAAAATTAAGGATTTTTTAAGAAATGTGAACTTTATAGCACAAATTTGAATTGGTTTCTAGAGGAGGGTAAGGGAGGGTGGGGGTATGCGCCCCACCCTTAGGATATTACTTGTTTTTAATTATCTCGTCTCGCCCCTTGATGAGTTCGTCGATTACGGCCGGGTCAGCCAGAGTAGAGGTATCTCCAAGGTCTTCGTATTGACCCGTGGCAATCTTGCGCAGGATGCGCCGCATGATCTTACCACTACGGGTCTTGGGTAGACCGGTTACGAACTGGAGGTATTCGGGGGTGGCGATGGGGCCGATTACCTGACGTACGTGTTTGACCAACTCCAGACGCAGCTCCTCCGATGGTTCATAACCTTCCTTCAAAATGACAAAGGCATAGATGGTCTCGCCTTTGACCTCATGCGGCACGCCAATGACCGCGGCTTCGGCTACTGCGGGGTGAGCCACCAGGGCAGACTCAAGTTCCATGGTACCCAAGCGGTGCCCAGAGACGTTGATGACGTCATCCAGGCGTCCCATGATCCAGAAGTAGCCGTCTTCATCGCGCCGGGCGCCGTCGCCACTGTAATAATAGCCAGGAAAACGGCTGAAGTAGACTTCCTTGAAGCGTTCTGGATCTCCCCATACCCCGCGGAGCATGCCGGGCCAGGCCCGTTTTATACAGAGGTGGCCGCCCTCATTTACCCCGGCTGGAGTGCCGTCATCTTTTAAGATTACCGGTTCGATACCCGGCAGGGGTACGGTGGCGGACCCAGGCTTTTGGGGGATGGCATAGGGTAAGGGCGAAATCAGGAAACCACCGGTCTCTGTCTGCCACCAGGTGTCCACAATGGGGCACCGACTACCGCCCACGTACTTGTGGTACCAGAGCCAGGCCTCAGGGTTGATGGGTTCGCCCACGGTGCCCAGCACCCGCAGGGAAGAAAGGTCATACTTCTGGGGCCACTTTTCCCCTTCACGCATCAGGGCCCGGATCACCGTGGGGGCGGTGTAAAAGAGGCTTACCTTATAGCGCTCGCAGAGTTCCCAAAAACGCCCCGGATGCGGGTAGGTGGGCACACTTTCGTACATGATTTCCGTGGCCCCCAGGGTCAACGGGCCATAGACAATATAAGAATGGCCGGTGATCCAGCCGATGTCTGCGGTACACCAAAAGACGTCTTCGGGCTTGAGGTCAAATACCCACTGGAGGGTGTGGGCGGTGTAGACGAGGTAACCCCCGGTGGTGTGGAATACCCCTTTGGGCTTGCCGGTAGACCCCGAGGTGTAGAGGATAAAGAGGATGTCCTCGGCGTCCATGATCTCGTAGTCACACCAGTCGGAGATGTCTTCGGCATTTAGGGCCTCGTGGTACCAAATATCGCGGCCTTCTTCCCAGTTGATGTCAAGGCCCAGGCGCCGTACCACAATGCACTTTTCCACGGTGGCACAGTCTTTTAAGGCCATATCGGCATTCTTTTTGAGTTCGATCTTTCGGCCTGCCCGCCAGCACCCGTCGGCAGTAATCAAGAGCTTGGCCTCACAGTCTTGAATACGGGCCTTTAGGCTTTCGGCGGAAAAACCCCCGAAGACCACCGAGTGGATGGCCCCAATGCGGGCACAGGCCAGCATGACCACCGGGAGCTCCGGGATCATCGGGAGGTAGACTGCCACCCGATCGCCCTTTTTTATCCCGAGCTTTTTGAGGACGTTGGCAAAGCGGCAGACCTCACGGTGGAGCATCTGGTAGGTGTAGACCCGGACGTCTTCGTCGGGCTCACCCTGCCAGATGATGGCGGCCTTATTCTTGGTCTCGTCGGTGAGGTGGCGGTCAACACAATTGTAGCACGCGTTTAGTTTGGCCCCTTCAAAAAAGCGAATTTCAGGCTTGTGAAAGTCAAAATAGCAGGTCCGATCCCAGAGTCGAAACCAGGTGACCAATTCCTTGGCCCGTTCGCTCCAGAAACCATCAGGGTCGGCCAGGGAATAGCGGTAGATCTCTTCGTAATCAAATTTAGAGCCCAGGTAAGCGTCTTCGCGACCTTCTTGAGGCGGGTAGAAGATACGCTCTTCCTTTAAGACAGATTCAATCTTGGTGGTATCGGCCATTCTCAAACCTCCTAGGAAATTAATGATTTAAGTAAAAGGAGGGCCTAGCCCTCCTTAATGTTTCTTTAGAACAGATACTGCATGGAAATGGTAAAGCGGTTTCCGGTCTGCGTAAGGTCGCCGCGTTCGGTCTCGATATGGATGACTTCTGCCCCAAACTTAAGGGGTTTCATGAACTGATACCATACGTTGGCAAAGATCTGGGTATTTTGGGTGAACTGCCGGTCGGTCATAAGATTGGGGGCAGGCATGTCGCCATCTACCGGGTTATCGATACCAAAACCCACGGTGGCAGACCAGCGGGGCAAGAACTTGTAGGTGAGATCCGCCCACATGCCTGTGGCCTCGGCGGGTTTGTCTCCAACGACAAACTCTTTCTCTTTGGTATCGTAGTGGCCGTTGGTATCTAATTCATAGCGCAGGAAGCACTCGCCCACGCCCTGGCCCCACCAGGCCTCGCCTTTGAAGAGGAGCTTCTTGTCCAGCATGGAGATCTTCCATTCGCCCACCACCAGGTAACGGTCTACATTGTCTGAAGTGTTGGTGGCATAACTGGCGTGGCGATAACCGGCGCCCAAAGCGAACATGTAGCCCACACCGGAATAAGAACCAGTGTAAGCTACCCGGCCCAAAAGCCAGGGCATACGATCTTCCCGGCCGGTATCCGTACGGCGGTGCTTCATGGCCGAGACCAGGAACTCCAGGTTATCACCTAGCTTCTGGCGCACGGTGATCTGCGGCACACGCCACCAGAGGTTACCCGCAGCGGTCAAGATACCAAAGTCTACGGTGCTGGGGTTTAGCCGGGCCACCGGGATCCAGTCCTGGCCGATGAGCACGCTGGTCTTGGTGGCCACGTTGGTCAAATTAACGTAGGACAAACGCATCCGCGGGATGAGGTTGTTGCCGTTGTTGTCACCGTAAAAGTCTATTTCAAAGCGGCCTTTGGCCAGCCAATTGCCCTCCTTGTGGGCGGCCCAGAAGCCAAAGCGCGTATCCCGCGGGTTGAAGTTAGTGGAGTCGTTTTTGTAATCAGCGTGCCGTGCGGGATTTCCCACCGCCCCCACAAAGTCGTTGTATTTTACGAATTGGGCGGTGTCGTAGTTCACGTCAAACTTGATCTTGCCGTAAAGCAACCACTGGGTCCCCTCCTTACCCATGACCGGGTTTTCCGCAGCAGCCCCCACCGAGGCCGTAAGGAATAAGGCCAACAAAAACACCAAAACACTCCAACTCTTTTGCATAAAACACCTCCTGTTTTTATTTTTTGCCTCCTCTCCAGAGTAAAACTGGACTTTAAAAACCAGCAGACAACTATGCTTTTGATGGTTAACAATCCCTTGTTAGAACCCATCAAACTGATTTTTTGTTTATCTACGTCAAAATCCTCTAAAAGTCTACTTCTTATGGCCAAACTTTGTAGCACAGGAAGTTTTATATACAGACCAAAATTAAGGGCCTTTATACCTAATGATTTGGCTAAAGAAGATGATAAACCCACTTTATATGTCCATTTATTTTAAAATTACCCTATAACGGCCAATTTTTATAAAAAATTTTTAGAGCCCTTCAGCTTTACCAAAGTATTTTTATTTTAGATAGGGTAAAAGGGCCTTAAAGGTTGGTGTACCTGCTTTTTCCAGTAATTCATAAATGATCATTTCGGTGGAGAATATTTCGGCCCCTATATCCCGTAACCGGTGTAGACCGTATTGCATATTTTCCGGTGTCCGAGACGAAGTGGCGTCGGCAGCGATCACCACTCTAAGCCCCTGTTGTAAGGCGGAAAGGGCCGTCTGGTATACGCAAATGTGGGTCTCCACACCACATAAGATGAGGGTGTTGTGCCGGGGTTGAAGCGCCTTTACGGCCTCGTATATGGCCCTATTTTTCAGGGCACTAAATTCCACTTTGTCGTAGGTGGTGTAACGCTCAAAAAGGGGCCTTAGGTCTTCAATATAAGGCCCAAGACCCTTGACGTATTGCGTGGTGGGGATAACGGGCAAAGCAAAGGCCTGGGCCAGATGGGCCAACAGGGCCGTGTTTTTGCTTACCCGTTCCGCCTGGTGAATGGCCGCCATGAGACGCTCTTGAGGGTCAATCACCATGAGGAAGCACCGTTCCGGTATCAAAAATTTTGTTTCCATAAAAGACTCCTTTTCTTAACCGTGATATCAGAGACCCTGTGTTTTGATTTTCCCTTAAAGCAACTTTTATACCATTTTGGTCTAAAGCAATAAGACAACTTGGTCTATTAGAAGAGATAAAGAGCACGGCCGTCAAGCGGGAAAGTACCCTTGCCTGTTTGATCCCAAAGGGTTGTGTAAAATCTCTCCGTTTTGGGGAAGGATACCCCAGTTGCCTCAAAATTTTAAGAAAAGCCCAGGCTGGGATCTAAAATTTGCTAAGTATCGGGTCAAAGGCCCTTTTTAGACTCTTCTATGGCTTTGTCTATGCGCCTTTGTAATTCTTCGGGTAGGCCTTCTATACGTAAGTTTAAAAAGCCCTTGACCACCAGGGAGGTGGCTTCCTCTTCGGTGAGACCACGGGCCATCAGATATTCTATCTCTTCTTTGGCGATTTTTCCCACAGCGGCTTCGTGAGACATATCTACCTGAGCAAAATGGGCTTCAAGTTCGGGGATGGCCCGTATATAGCCCTTATCGGAGAGCATAAGTCCTTGACATTCCAAATGGGCCTTTACTTCCGGGGCCTGGCCTAGGAGATGCCCCCGGGCGATGACCTCTCCACCGTAACATACCGTACGCGAGATGATTTCTGCCCGACACCGGGGGGCCTTTAGGATTACCTTGGAACCAAGGTCTAGGTAAGCGCCCTCTGGGGCGGCAATGACTGAAGTGAACTGGGCCACGGCCTCTGGACCCACTAGGTGACAGGTAGGAAAGGTCTCCACAGAGGCCACTTTATCCAGGGAGATATAATTAGAGATGATGGTGCCTTGTTCCTCGACGATTATTCCTGTGCGGGGGCGTACATGGACCTTTTCGCCCCATTCGTGGATCATGGTGTAGGTGAGTTTCCCCCCTTTTTTGATGTAGAATTCAGAAACCCCTATATGAAGGCCAGAAACAGCATGAGGGCTGGTGGTACACCCGGTGATGATGTGTAATTCCGCCCCTTCTTCCACAATTACGATATTATGTACTTTTTGGGCCACCCGATCGGTACGTATATACAGACAGGCCTGCAGGGGGTAGACGACCTTTTCCCCTGGGCCGATACGCACAAAATAGCCGTTGTCTAAATCCTCCTCGGTGGCCTTGGTAAAGGCGTCTTTCTCTGGGGAGACGGCCTTCCAGTAATAATTTTCTTTTAGCCAGTCGTATTTTCTTAAGGCCTCGGTAATAGGAAGGAGCTCAAGGCCTTCGGGTAGACACTGACAGGTTACTACGCCGCAGTCGGCCTGGATAAAAGTACCCAATCGTCCATGGCCCGAGAGGTCAAGGCCTACTTCTTTTAAGCGGGCAAGCTCTTCCGCATCAAAGTCTTCCAGAGACGAAGGTGCCTTTGCCTCTTTGGCCGATATAAAAGACGAAAGGTCTATTTGTTTAGGGTCTTTTCCATCTCCATTCTTCTCAGACATTTTAAGCACTCCTGATAACCATGTTTTTGTATACCCTCAAATATTTCTTGAGGGTTGCCTTCACAGGAAATCTTTCCGTCAAGCATCACGTAGCCTCGATCGGCGGCGACAAAGTTCAATATAAAACCGGTGTGGGTAATAATGAGGCCGCTTTTCCGCCGGGGTCGGTGTACCTCTTTTTGGAGGAGTTTGCGGATCATTCGGCCGATAATCTCTAGGTTTTCTACGTCTACTCCCGATTCTGGTTCGTCAAGGAGGACCAGGTCGGGCTCTTGGGCCAATAGCTGGAGCAGTTCGCTCTTTTTGAGCTCCCCTCCAGAAAACCCCGAGTTTATATCCCGGTCAAGAAAGGCCTCAAAGCCAAATTCTCGGGCCAGTTCTGTTATCCGATAGCCGTTTTCCCGGGCACAGAGTTGAAGCATCTCGCGCAGTTTGACCCCTCGAATAGTTGGCGGACGCTGAAACATAATCCCTATGCCCAGTTTGGCCCTTTCGTAGGGAGGCAGGTGGGTAATGTCTTGTCCTTTAAAATAGATGTGCCCGTGACGTACCCGATAGGCGGGAAAACCCATAATGGTCATGAGCAAAGAGGTCTTCCCTGAGCCATTGCGACCAAACAATACATGGGTCTCCCCCACGGGAATGGTCAGAGAGACCCCTTTTAGTACCTCTTTGCCCTCTACTTCTACCCATAAATCGTCGACCCGAAGCATCTCTTTTTTGCTGGAGACAGACATAATAGCTCCCAATTGCCAGGATTATGCCTGAAATTTAGCCTAAAAAGGTCTTTAAAGAAAGACAGAAGAGACCAAATTCTTGGTGAGAATTTATTACGTATTTTACCGAAGGTATCAAAGAGCCTTTTATTTTTAAAACATCTAGAAAAATGGTGATTCTGCTTTTGGAAGCAGTATAATCGCAGATTAAGATATGGCCCTTAAAGTGTTTTGTCTTGAAGTTTAGGGGCCTTTAGTTTAAAGATCCTTTAAAAAGAGGCAGTGGGTAGGAGGAATTTGTCTTTGCGGAAGGTAAAAATAGGCGATTTCGTAGTGGGAGAGGGGAGACCTTTACTCATTGCGGGTCCTTGTGTTTTAGAAGATCTTGATACAGCCTTGGCTATAGGCTCTTTTATGAAGCAAAAGGCCCAAGAATACGGGTTCAATTATGTGTTTAAGGCCTCCTTTGATAAGGCTAATCGGACTTCGATCTCTTCTTATAGGGGACCTGGGTTAGAAAAGGGTCTTGCCCAGTTAGCGGAGATAAAAGAGCGCCTTAAGGTCCCGGTATTGTCTGATATTCATGAACCCTGGCAAGCCAGACCCGCGGCAGAAGTACTAGATGTGCTCCAGATACCGGCCTTTCTCTGTCGGCAGACAGATCTCATTGTGGCCGCCGCACAGACGGGTAGGCCCTTAAATATCAAAAAAGGTCAGTTTGTGGCCCCTTGGGACATAATTAACGCCGTTTATAAGGCCGAAAATGCCGGGGGCAAAGAGATTATGCTCACCGAAAGGGGCTTTGTATTCGGTTATCGCAACCTAGTGGTGGATATGCGTGCGTTGGTTATTATGCGTGGTTTTGGCCTGCCCGTTATATTTGATGCTACCCATAGCGTGCAGCTCCCAGGGGGGGCGGGGACAGCATCGGCAGGGGAGAGGGAATTCGTCGCTCCCTTAGCCCGGGCCGCCATGGCCGTTGGCGTGGACGGTATTTTTATGGAGGTGCATCCTCAGCCAGAAAAGGCTTTGTGTGATGGCCCGAATTCCCTGCCTTTAAGTGATGTACCTAAGCTCTTGGAGGTCCTGGTAAATATCCATAAGGTGGTTAAAAAATATGGTATCCTTTCCTGAAGAGGTATTAAAACGGGCCCGGAAGGTCAAACTACTCCTTTTAGATGTAGATGGTATCTTGACCGATGCAAGAATTATTGTTGATGCCTCCGGCCAAGAAATTAAACACTTTTGTGTGGTTGATGGCATGGGGATCAAGCTCCTCCAGAGGACAGGGGTAGAAGTAGGGCTACTTTCCAGCCGCATCTCCCCTCCGGTAGGGTACCGGGCCCGCGAACTAGGTATTGATTTGATTATCCAAGGAGAATTAGACAAAAAGGCCCTTTATGAAGATATTTTGGAAAAAAGAGGTCTCACCGACGTCGAGGTGGCCTACATGGGAGATGATTGGGTAGATTTGCCGGTATTGCGCCGTGTGGGTCTGGCCCTTACGGTGCCAGAGGCCTGGCCTCCGGTCAAAGACTATGTCCATTACGTGACTAAAAGACCTGGAGGGCACGGTGCCGTGCGGGAGGTGTGTGACCTTATCTTAAAGGCTCAAGATCAATGGGAAAAATTACTGGCTATATTTTTAAAGCGTTGATCTTGGTGGAGGGGTTGTTGCTCCTTACGGGGTGTTCCTACCAGAGGTCAACGCTCCATCGTTCCCCCTCAAATCCTGTATCCCAATCTAGTGGCAAGCCATTAGCCCCAGACATCCAGATAATGCGTTTGTTTTATACGGTTTATGGCCGAGAAGGGCTTCTGTGGAAGGTAAAGGCCGCCAGGGCCGATATATACAAAAATAAAGAAATTTTATTCCAAAATGTGTATGCCTTTTCGGGCCGAAAGGGAGTTTCTATTAAGGCCGAGGAAGGAGTATACTATTTAAGGCCCAAGAAGTTTATATTTAAAGGCCATGTGTGCCTTAAGACCAAAAAATACGGGTCTCTGTGGACAGAACGCTTAGTTTATCTACCCGATCAGCATATACTGGAGACTAGGGCAGAGGTACTCATCAGACACCAAGGGTTAATAATGAAGGGCAAGGGCTTTGTGTATGACTTGGAAACAGGTACCTTTAAGATACTGCATGAGACAAGGGTTCAGGTGGAAGGCTAGTCTGGTCTTGGGCCTTTTGTTCTGGTGTTCGTTTACTGTTTGGGCGGCTCAAGAGCCCATTGTCATACATTCTGACCGTATGGAGGTCCTGCAGGACCAACAGGTGGTAGTTTTTACCGGCCATGTAGTGGCTCGTAAAAGAGATTTTACCCTATATGCCGATCGTTTAGTCGTTTACTACCAAAAGGGTAAAGAGGGAAAACAAGAAGTGCTAAAGATGGTGGCCACTGGTCACGTTAAGATAAAAGAAGGGGCGTGGTTGGCCCAGGCGGGTAAGGCCGTTTACCTCAAAAATGACGATAAGATCGTCCTCACCGATAAACCTACCGTGTGGCAAGGAGACAATGTAGTTCGAGGGGCCAAAATAACTTTGTATCTCAAGGATAGGCGCAGTGTTGTGGAAGGGGCCCCGGAAAAAGAGGCCGAAGCCGTAATATTTACTGATTAATGGTTGGGGCAGGGGTAAGTCAGTGGCTAAGAGCCTAGAGGTAAGAGGGCTAGTAAAGAGATACGGTAAACGTACCGTAGTGCAAGGGGTTTCCCTGTCGGTGGAGGCAGGCAAGATAGTAGGACTCCTTGGCCCCAATGGAGCGGGGAAAACCACTACTTTTTATATGATTGCCGGGCTGGTGAGGCCGGAAAAAGGGCAGATTTTTTTAGATAACAAAGACCTTTCTCGAGAGCCCATGTATAAGAGGGCCCGAGAAGGCATAATCTACTTGCCTCAAGAACCCTCGGTTTTTAGACGCCTTACCGTGGCCGAAAACGTCTTGCTGGTCCTGGAGCAACGAGGCCTTCGAGGCCCTGAACGGGAAGAAAAAACAGAAAGATTACTAGACCTCTTTGAGCTTAAGCGTTTACGTAACCAAAAGGCCTACACCCTTTCGGGAGGTGAGCGGCGACGGGTCGAAATTATGCGGGCAGTGGCCTGTGAGCCGCATTTTTTACTCCTCGACGAGCCCTTTGCGGGTATTGATCCCTTGGCTATAAGTGATTTAAAGGATCTCATTACGGATCTACGTAATCAGGGTTTGGGGTTATTGCTTTCTGACCACAATGTACGTGAAACTTTGCAAGTATGTGATTATGCTTACATTGTAGCAGAGGGGCAGGTCATCGCCCAGGGGCGTCCTGCCGAGATTGCCTCAAACGAGATTGCTCGTAAATTATATTTAGGGCAAGATTTTAGTCTATAGGTTGGTGGTTTTTTTATGGCGTTAGAACTTAAACAGCACTTAAAGCTCACCCAGCAGTTGGTGTTAACTCCCCAACTGCAACAAGCTATCAAGCTCTTACAGCTAAACAGGATCGAATTAGAACAGGTCATAAGGCAGGAAGCAGAAATTAATCCGGTCTTGGAACAAGACCTTGGCGACCATCAAACCGTTTCTTTTGAGGATTTAGGCCCTTCAGAAGAAGATATGGCGGCACTTTCGGCTGTTTCTGACAGCCCCCTTGGTCCTGAAGCAGTAAAAGATTTTGATTGGGATCGTTATCTGGAAGATACAGGTAGTGCCTATCCCTCTTTTGCCTTCGAAGAGAAAGAAACCCTTGATTACGAGCGCCGGTTAAGTAAGCCCGAGAATCTATCCTCCTATTTGCTCTGGCAACTTCACCTATCTGATTTAGACGAATCGCAGCGGGAGATAGGCGAATATATTATAGGCAATCTGGACGCCCACGGATATCTATCTATTACGCCCGAAGAAATCGCCACGGATCTCAAAGTGCCTTTAGAAAAGGTGCTTTTTGTCCTCCGGAAAATCCAATTCTTTGATCCTGTTGGTGTAGCGGCCCGAGACCTTCAAGAATGCCTGCTTATACAGATAGAACATCTGGGGTTAAAGGGCACCTTGATAGAACGGATCGTTTCCCAACATATGCGCGAACTGGAATTTGGACAATACGAAAAGATCGCCGAGGCCTGTGGGGTGACCATGGCCGACGTAGAGGCCGCCTTAAAAGTGATCAAGGGACTTGAACCTCGCCCGGCACGCAATTTCACCGAAGAGACCCCGCAGTATATAGAGCCTGATGTCTTTGTAGTCAAAGAGGGTGACGAATGGGTAGTGCGCCTAAACGACGAAAGTCTTCCCCGCTTACGTATTAGTCCCTACTATCGACGCCTGTTACAAGACCCTGCTCTGCCTCTTTCGGCCAAACAATTTATCCAAAAAAAGCTTCGTGCGGCGGTGTGGCTTATAAAAAGCATTGAACAACGACAACGGACCTTACTTAAGGTCTCCGAAAGTATCATGAATTTTCAAAGAGATTTCTTAGAAAAGGGGATCACCGGGCTTAAGCCCCTTATTTTACGTGATGTGGCCCTGGATGTGGGGTTACACGAATCAACCGTAAGCCGGGTCACCACCGGAAAGTATATCGATACTCCCCACGGTATATTTGAACTCAAGTTCTTCTTTTCCACAGGGTATACAAGAGCCAACGGTGACCAGGTATCTACCGAGACAGTAAAAGAATATATAAAACGCATTATTGCCGAGGAAGACCCCACCAAGCCTTACAGTGATCAAAAGATTGCCGATATCTTAAAGAAGAAACACAACATTAAGGTGGCGCGACGTACAGTGGCTAAATACAGGGACCAATTAGGTATACTTCCGGCCAATCGACGACGTCGGCGTTTAGTCAAATGAGAAAGGAGGCCCTTTATGCAAATCAACATTACTTTTCGTCATTTGGATTCTTCACCAGGACTTAAGGATTACGCTCAAAAACGTATTAGTAAGCTGGAGAAGTATTTTAATGGACCGGTAGAGGCCAATGTTATCTTGAGGGCCGAAAAGTTTCGTCAACAAGCAGAAGTCATTATTTCCGGAGATGGTTTTACCCTGAACGGGAAAGAAGAGACTTCGGATATGTATGAGGCCATAGATCTTGTATTGGCCAAATTAGAGACCCAGATACGTCGCCAAATGGAGCGCCGGAAAAATCGCAAACGGGGCGGGAAAGAGATCCCTCTTGACACCGGTGCCCCCTTTGAGGGAGAAGGCTTACCCATTGAGGTCCAGAGAGTCTATGTAAAGCCCATGTCGGTGGAAGAGGCCCTGGAACAGCTTCAAAAGATCGACGAAGATTTCCTGGTGTTTAACAATGCCGATACAAACTCGGTTAATGTACTTTACCGTAAGGGAGATAATAGCTTCGTGCTGATTTTACCTGAATTATCTTAGCTTTATGAAAATTTCTGAATTCTTGCCAGAAGAGGCAATTTTATTAGAGGTGCGGGCCAAAGATAAATGGTCACTATTTCAAGAAGTGGCCCAGATTTTGGCCCGCCTAACCGGTATATCTGCTGAAAAGATAATCCAGCTCTTGAGCGAGCGCGAAAAGCTCTCTACCACGGCTATTGGTGACGGAGTAGCCATTCCCCACAGTCGCGTAGAGGGTCTAAAAGAAATTGTCATTTGTGTGGTGCGCGCCGAGAACGGCATAGATTTTGACTCTGAGGACAAAAAACCCGTACGTCTAGTCTTTGTGGTTCTTGCCCCCGAGGGAGAATCTCAGCTTTATCTTCAAACCCTGGCCCATATCGCCCATATTGTCAAAGACCCCCAAATTAAAAAACGCCTCTTGGCCGCTTCTTCGGCCAAGGAGATCAAAGAAATTTTAGAAGAGGTGGACTACGAGTACTAAACAATCCACCCAAATTGTGGTTATTACCGGCCTTTCAGGGTCCGGGAAAAGTACCGCTTTAAAGGCCTTTGAGGATCTGGGCTATTTCTGTGTGGATAACCTTCCCGTCCAACTGCTTTTACCATTTTTGGAAATCCAAGAAGGCTTTTCCCGCAAAGCAGGGGCGCGGGTGGCCGTGGTGATGGATCTACGGCAGGAAGAATTCTTAGAAGGCTATCAGGAAATATTTCAAAAAGTACGTGAACAGGGATACCACCTAGAAATTATTTTTCTTGAGGCCAGCGAGGAGGTGCTCTTGCGCCGCTTTAGTCAGACAAGGCGGCCCCATCCTTTGGATCCCAAGCTACCCTTGCTCGACTGTATACGCCTGGAAAGGCAGGCGCTCAGAGACCTAAAGGAAATTGCGGACCTGGTTTTAGATACCTCAGAGCTCAATGTACATCAGCTTCGCCGTGATATAAAACGCCGCTTTGCTAAGCGGAAGGATCTCACACATCTTCTGGTACATTTTATTTCTTTTGGTTTTAAATACGGCGTGCCAGCAGAGGTGAACCTCCTATTCGACGTGCGTTTTTTACCTAACCCTTATTTTGAACCGGAATTAAAGCGCCTTACAGGATTAGACGACAAGGTACGTCGTTATATTTTGGCCAGCGATGTCACGTTACGTTTTCTAAACCTTTGTGAACAATTTTTGCATTTTTTGCTTCCGCAATATTCCAAAGAAGATAAGTCATATTTGGTGATTGGTATCGGCTGTACAGGAGGACGACATCGTTCCGTGAGCATTGCCGAAGAATTGAGCTTTATGGTAAAACATTGGGGCTACGAGACATTGGTTACCCATAGAGATCTTACCAAGGAGGGTTAGGTGACGGGTATACTAGTAGCTGGTCACGGACGTTTGCCAGAAGAGTTAGTGACAGTGTGTGCCTTTATACTAGGCGGGGTCCAACAAATGGTCAGTCTTTCGGTCAACCCGGCGCATCCTCCAGAAAAAATTAGGGAGAGTTTTGCCGAGGCCATCAAAAAAGTAGATCAGGGTCAAGGGGTGCTTATTTTGACCGACCTCTTTGGCGGTACGCCTTCTAATATTGGCTTATCTTTTCTCAAAGAAGGATATATTGAGGTGGTTTCCGGGGTTAATTTACCAATGTTAATCAAGGCCATTCAACATCAAGACAAGCCTCCAAAAGAATTGGCCAATTTGGTAGTAGAGGCCGGTCGTCGAGCCATAAATCAAGCCTCGGTCTTTTTAAATATGTAATTACCTCTCTAGTGTGCGTAGTATTCGTCTCCGTCCAGCTAGGAAAAAGGACCTTGAATCTATTTATTTTATAGAAAGGCAGTGTTTCCCTACCCCTTGGAGTGGTGCCTTATTCCTTTACGAACTAAAAAAGCCTTACGCCAGGTTGTGGGTCTTAGAACACAAAGAGAAAATCATAGGCTATATTTGTTTTTGGATAGTGGCCGGTGAACTACACCTGGCCAATATTGCTGTAGATCCCGCATGGAGGCGTCGGGGTTTAGCCACCTTTATGTTACAGACCATGTTTCGTTATGCCCGAAAAAAGGGAGCCAAGAGGGTCTTATTGGAGGTGCGCCAAAAAAACCTTGCGGCTCAAACCCTTTATAAACGTCTGGGGTTTCAGGTGGATGGGCGTCGTAAACAGTATTATTCTGATACCAAAGAAGACGCTATTCTCATGTCTTTAGATCTAAAATGTGTTCGGTGGACAAACTTACGCAAATAAAGCGTTACCATACGTTAAACCACTTTTTGCGGGTTCATTTTGGCCAAAGGGTCCAAAAAGTCACCATAGATGCTGGTTTTACTTGCCCTGTACGCGACGGTACAAAGGGCCACAAAGGGTGCCTTTATTGTAATGCTTATGGCTCTGGAAGTGGGGCAGCACAACTAGGGCTAGATATTCGGACACAAATGTCTCAAGGGATGGAACGTCTGGCCCGACGGTATAAGGCCAAGAAATTTTTGGCCTATTTTCAGGCCTATTCTAATACCTACGCCCCTTTAGAGGTGCTGAAAAAACGCTATGACCAAGCCCTGATAGACGAACGCGTAGTGGGTTTGTGTATTGGTACCAGGCCAGACTGTGTAGACGAAAAGGTGGTAGATCTACTGGCCTCTTATTCCCAAAAGGGCCTTATGGTCTGGCTGGAATTAGGGCTCCAAAGTATTCACGATAAGACCTTGAGGGCTATAAACCGTGGACATACTTATGCTGATTTTGAAAGGGCCTTGTTCAAGGCCAAGGAGAAAGGGCTTTTGGTGTGTGTGCACATAATATTTGGCCTCCCTGGAGAGGGGCCCGAAGAGATGCTTGCCACCGTAGAAAGACTGGCCGAACTCCCCATAGACGGGCTCAAATTTCATGAATTATATGTAGTACAGGGTTCAGGCATGGAAAACCTCTATCGTCAAGGGCTTTATACACCCCTTAAACAGGATGAATATGTAGACTTGGTCTGTGAGGCCCTGGCCCTGTTGCCTTGGCGTGTGGTAATTCAACGCCTCACGGGAGACCCGCGTCCCTATGAATTAATAGCTCCTCAATGGGCCAGGGAAAAGAGACAAACCATAGAAAAAATAGAGGCTACCCTGTTGGCCCGTGATTTGTGGCAAGGTAAATGCAGGGGAGAACCTGATCCATTGATGCGCGAGGTCACGCCCCCTTGAGTTTTTTATCAACCTGGTTTAAAGCTTATTAAGCGGGTGATCTTTTCTGAAGAGCTGTATAAACAATGGAGACTATGGACCTCTAAAGTGAGGAGAGAAAAGTCTCTGTTTTTGTTATTTTTTAGGACTTTTACGTCTTGTAAAAAGATACGTTGATTGACAAATCCTAAAAAACGCCCTTTATATAGGACACCATTTTTGTCTCTAATGGTGACCCTTTTACCTATAAAATCTTTATACCAGCTCTTAGCCCTGGCCATTGGCTACCCCATAAGAGGAACTTTCCGTTTTCTCCTTTGGCATTTAATCTAAACTTAAAGTTTACCCGAAAAGTTTAAAAATAATAATTGATATTTCTGAAATTTATTTTTAATAATTTTTATGTTTAATCGAAGGATCTACCCTTCTAGCAAATCCAAAAGATTTTGCAGTTCCTGATAGATTTCGTGGAGTAGTTTTTCGGCGTTTTTTGAGGGTAGAGAAGGGGATATATCTTTTTGTCCCAGGCGTTTTTTGGCCCCGGCTATGGTATAGCCTTCTTCGTACAACAGGTGCTTAATGGACTGAAAGAGTTTTACTTGTTCGGGAGAATAGAAACGGCGGCCGCCTATACGACGAGGGCGAATATAGCGCTGAAATTCCCTTTCCCAAAAGCGTATTACGTGTGTCTCCAGTTCCAGGAGGCGTGCTACTTCACCGATAGAATAAAATCGCCGGTCTTTGGTCCTCCCGGCCTTTCTATTCAAGGTTGATTAATCAACTCCTTTAAAGTGGGACTGGGACGAAAGACCACTGTTTTTTGTCCCTTTATTTCAATGGGCCGACCGTCTTTGGGACTTATTCCTTTACGCGAAGGTCGCTGGTAGGGCTCAAAATTGCCAAAGCGGACTATTTTCACCTCTTCGCCACGTTCAAGGGCCATTTTTATCTCCTCAAATAGTCGGTCCACTACCTGGGAGAGACTCCGGGCAGAAAAGCCCGTTTGTTCGTTTAAAAAGCGCACGATTTCTTTTTTGGTGACGGTGTGTATCTTTTTTATCATCAGCGCACCTGAGCATTAAATTTATTACATATTTCCTGGGCCAGGGCCTCTTGAATGGCGTTTACCTCCTCATCGGTTAATGTCTTTTCGGGAGATCGATAAATAAACCGTAAGGTGATACTTTTCTTCCCCTGGGGTATGGGTTTTCCCTTGTAGACATCGATGATGTAGTAGTCTTCAAGATAAAGGGGTCTTTTTTGCTGGATAAAATCCAGGATTTCAGCGACAAAAATGTTTTCCTCAAGGATCAAGGTAAGGTCTCTGGTGGTGGCCGGAAATTTGGGCAAGGGGCGGTATTTTTTGACCGGCGTTACATAGGGCAATAGACCCTCAAAGTCAAACTCAAAGACATAAATGGGGCCTTTTAAGTCATAATGTTCTAGCACCTCTTTACGTAATTGCCCTGCAAAACCTAGGTTTTTCCCCTGTATTTGCAACCACAAGCTCACCCCTGGCCTCAAAAAAGGCTCTTTGGAGAAGGGTTCTAGATGAAAGTCAACCACCCCTAAACGGGCTAAAAGGCTTTCGATAACCCCTTTTAAGTCAAAAAAGTCCAGTTTACGCGGTTTTTCATGACAGTTTTCCGGATGGGCTAGGCCGGTGAGGAGACCAGCCAAGTGGATACGTTCAAGGGGTAACTTTTCTCCCTTCTGTACCAAAAATACTTTGCCCAACTCAAATAGGCGTAAGTTCGGTTCCTGGCGGAAGATATTTGTTTTGGCCGTATGCAGTAGCCCGGGTAGCAACATGGTACGCATGACCGATTGCTCTTCAGAAAGGGGGTTGGCCAGAGAGACTACTTCAAAACGGGGATCCTGGTCCTCAAGCAAGAGAAATTCTCTAAACTGGGGTGAAATAAAACTATAGTTAATGACTTCGTAAAAAGATAAGGCCGTCAATAGGTATTTGGCTTGACGCATTAGGCGATCAAGGGCTTCTGGGGGGCGTCCGCCTATTTCACTTACCGGCATGCTGGAAGGTAGGCGATCGTAACCGTAAAGCCTGGCCAGCTCCTCGATGAGGTCTTCGGCAAGACAAAGGTCGTGTCTAAAACTGGGTGGGGTACAAATAAGGTCTTCGGTTTGTATCACGCACTTGGTCTCTATCCTTTCCAGGAGGGAGACCATTTCTTTGGGGGACATTTTTACCTGGAGATAAAGAGAAACGCGCTCGGGGTCCAGTTTGATTTGTCGGGGTTTAAAGGGTTTGGGATAGACATCGATGTGGCCAGGGACTACTTCTCCCTGGGCTATCTCGTGAAGGAGGGCTGCGGCTATATCCAGGGCCCTGTTTACGCCTTCTGGGTCTACCCCGCGCTCAAACCGATAGGAGCTTTCGGTGGATATCCTTAATCTTTGACCTGTCAGGCGAATGCTGGAGGGGTTAAACCAGGCACTTTCTAGAAAGACGTTTTTAGTGTCGTCGTGTACAGAAGTCTCTTCACCCCCGATGATCCCCGCGATGGCCACAGGCCGCTTGGCATCGGCAATGACCATGGTTTTAGGGTCTAAAAGACGTCTTTGACCGTCTAGGGTAAGGATTTCTTCTCCTTTACGGGCCAATCTGACTACAATACGGTGCTCCTCAAGGAGATCGAAATCAAAAGCATGCAAAGGCTGACCAAGTAAAAGGAGGATATAGTTTGTGATATCAACAACATTATTAATGGGTCTTATCCCACACATCCATAACTTTTTTTGGATCGCAAAGGGGCTGGGGCGTACAGCAACGTTTTTTATCAATCGACCACAGTAACGGTAGCAAAGCTCTGGTACTTCGATATTTACCTGGGCAAGATTGTGAATCTCTTGCCCTTCAGGCAAGGTAGGGATTTCAGGTGTCCGGTAGGATTCTCCTGTTACCGCGGCTACCTCTCTGGCCATTCCCAGAATAGACAGACAGTCTCCCCGATTAGGGGTAATGGCTACTTCTAAAATAGGTTCCGAAAGGCCCAATATTTCTGTGGCCTGCCGTCCCAGGGGTGTACCTTCGGGGAGTTCTATAATTCCTGAGTGATCAAGGCTTTGACCCAATTCATATGGAGAACATAATACCCCT
This sequence comes from Thermodesulfobacteriales bacterium, assembly GCA_026988575.1. Lineage (GTDB taxonomy): Bacteria > Desulfobacterota > Thermodesulfobacteria > Thermodesulfobacteriales > Thermodesulfatatoraceae > JALSKZ01. The sequence continues at coordinate 20,253 of JALSKZ010000081.1, forward strand.
TCCGAGCGCACACCACGTATGTCTTCTGCGGCGATCTTTACCCCGGTAAAGAGGACGGTTTCTGGAGGGGCAAAGACCGTCTTAAGCCCTTCGCGCACGTTCGGGGCGCCACATACGACCTGAAATTCTCGTTTTCCGTCGGTTACCTGACATATCCAAAGGTGTGAGGCCTGGGGATGGGCCCAAACAGCACCTATCCTCACGGTAAAGGCGGGAGATAGGGCTTCGTAAGCATCAAAAACACCTTCTACTTCTAGGCCGGTAAGGGTTAGTCTCTCGGCCAGTTCTTCTGGAGATAGCTTTACGTCTATCAATTCTTTTAACCATGAGTAGGGTACTAACATCAGAACTGCTCCAAGAATTTCAGATGGTTTTCGTAGAATAGACGAATATCGTCGATGCCAAACTTCAGCATGGCGATGCGTTCAACCCCAAGACCAAAGGCCAGCCCTGTCCATTCTGTTGGAGTATAGCCTACCGCACGGAAGACATTGGGGTGTACCATACCGGCACCCAATATCTCCAGCCACCCGGTGTCTCCACATACTCGACACCCTTTTCCCCCACAAATTACACAACTAATGTCCATTTCAACACTGGGCTCGGTAAAGGGGAAATAACTGGGCCGAAAGCGTACCCTTGTTTGAGAGCCAAAGGTCTCCTGGGCAAATACCGTGAGCAGCCCTTTTAGGTCGGCAAAGGATACCTTTCGGTCTACCAGAAGGCCTTCAATTTGGTGGAACATGGGCGTATGGGTAACATCGGAGTCGCACCGGTAGACCTTTCCTGGAGCAATTATACGTAAAGGAGGACGCATGGTCTCCATGGCCCTGATTTGGATGGGAGAGGTATGGGTACGCAATACTATCCCTGGGGCAATATAAAAAGTAGCTTGCATATCTCTTGCAGGGTGATCCTGCGGGATGTTTAAGGCCTCAAAATTGTAGTAGTCAAGTTCTACTTCAGGGCCTTTGGCTATGGAAAAGCCCATGCGCAAAAATATCGCACATATCTCTTCCATGATCTGGCTAATAGGATGGAGTTTGCCTAAAGGGTAGGGGCGGCCAGGGAGAGAAAGATCAATGTCTACTAATTTTTCTTCTCCTTGGCGTTTTATTTCCTTGAGGGCCTGTTTTAAAGAGGCCTCTAAGTCCTTTTTGAGCTGATTGGCCAAGCGCCCTATTACGGGTTTTAGCTCTGGGGGGAGCGTGGCAATGGATTTTAATATTTGGGTAAGCTCCCCCTTCCGCCCTAAATATCGGATACGAACCTCTTCGAGGTCCTTTTCGTCTTTGGCGTTATCTACCGCGGCAAAAGCTTCTTTGCGTAATTTTTCTAAGGTGTCCTGATTGATCATGGCCTTAGAGGTGTTTTGACGCCAGCTCAACCAATTTCTTAAAAGATTCTGGTTCCGTAACGGCCAGATTGGCTAATATCTTGCGGTCAAGGCCGATATTTGCCTTTTTTAGCCCGCCCATAAAACGGCTGTAATTGAGGCCGTGAAGGCGAGCAGCAGCATTGATCCGCACCTGCCACAATCTACGAAAGTCTCTTTTACGCTGGCGACGATCCCGATAAGCGTAGCACAGGGCCCTTTCCACAGTCTCCCGTACTCTACGGAAGCAGTTTTTTCGTCGTCCCCAATAACCCTTGGCCATCTTTATGAATTTTTTATGCCGACGCCTAGTCTTTGGTCCTCCTTTTGCTCTAGGCATAACTTCCTCCTTCTTTGTGTTTAAAACTTATAAGGAATTAGGTTTCGCACTGCTCTGAGGTTTGCAGGGCTAATTTCCACTGCTTTTTTCAGGTTTCTCTTCCTTTTGCGGTTTTTCTTGCGTAAAAGGTGACTTTTACCTGCCCGAAAGTGCATAACCTTTCCTGAGCCTGTTACACGAAAGCGTTTGGCTGCTGACCGGTTGGTCTTCATCTTCACCTTGGCCATAAAAAGATCACTCCTTTCTATCTAGTGATAAAATCTAGCTGAATTATTTATCAGGACCTTGGATGTAACCCCAAAGTTCCGGTTCGGCAACCCTATTTTTTGGGGGCCAAAATCATAATCATCTGTCGTCCTTCCATTCGGGGTTTCATTTCTACCAGGGCCAGGTCTTCTACAGCAGCCAAAATCTTATTTAGAACCTCGTGACCTAGCTCGGGTTTAGTGATCTCTCGGCCCCGAAAGAAGACCCGTATCTTAACCTTATTTTTGGCGGTTAAAAAGCGTTTAATGTGTCTAATTTTGGTCTCTAGGTCATGGGCTTCGGTCTTAGGGCGTACTTTTATCTCTTTTACTTCTATGGTGACTTGTTTCTTACGGGCTTCTTTGGCCTTTTTGGCCTGTTGATATAAGAACTGGCCGTAGTCCATTATGCGACAGACCGGAGGATCGGCCTGAGGGGCTACTTCCACCAAGTCTAGCCCTTGCTCCTGCGCCCGAGCTAAGGCCTCATTAAGGGGCACTACACCCAGTTGTTTGCCATCGGCGTCTACCAAGCGAACCATTCTTGCCCTGATCCTTTCGTTTACCCGGAACTTTTTCTTGTCTATTTTGGCCACTGCTTCTCCTTCAATCTATATGTTTGGAAGAAATTTCTTTTTGTAGGCGGGTTAAGAATTCTTCTATGGTTATGTTAGGCAGGTTTTCACCTTTTCGACTCCGTACAGTGATCATATTTTTTTCTACCTCTTGGTCCCCAATGATGACCATATAAGGTATTTTTTGCAACTGCGCTTCCCGAATTTTATAACCGAGTTTTTCGCCTCGAAAGTCGTTTTCGGCACGAATGCCGTTGGTGAGTAATTTTTCACTCACTTTTTGGCCGTAAGCTATATGACGGTCAGCCACCGTGAGGACGCGCACTTGTACAGGGGCCAGCCAGAGGGGAAAGGCTCCGGCATAGTGCTCAATAAGCACCCCAAAGAACCTTTCCAGAGAGCCCAAAAGGGCCCGGTGAATCATGATAGGGCGGTGGGGACGATTATCTTCTCCCACGTAGGTCATATCAAATCGTTCTGGTAAGTTGAAATCTACCTGGATGGTGGAACACTGCCAAAAACGCTCCAGTACGTCTTTTATTTTGATGTCTATCTTGGGACCGTAAAATACCCCTTCGCCTGGGTCTATTTCGTAGGGCAGTCCCTTACTTTCTAAGGCCTTCTTAAGGGCCCCTTCGGCCTTTTCCCATATCTCCTCTGAGCCTACATACTTTTCGGGCCTGGTGGACAAAAATATTTGATATTCTTTAAAACCAAATACGCTTAAAAAATATACGGTTAGATCCAAGCACTTGTAAATTTCCTCCTCTAGTTGATCTTCACGACAAAAAATATGGGCGTCATCCTGGGTAAAACCCCTCACACGCATAAGTCCGTGTAAAACTCCACTGCGTTCATAGCGGTAAACTGTCCCTAATTCACACCACCGGATGGGCAACTCGCGATAACTTCGACGCCGATTTTTATAAATTAAGATATGAAAGGGACAGTTCATGGGCTTTAATTGGTATTCCACTTCGTCTATATTCATGGGGGCAAACATGTTTTCGGCGTAAAAGTCTAAGTGTCCGGATATCTTCCAGAGGTGTCGGCGGGCTATATGAGGGGTAATGACCAATTCGTAACCGGCCTTTAAATGTTCCTCTTTCCAGAAATCCTCTATAATTTTGCGTACCAACGCCCCTTTGGGGTGCCAAAGTATGAGGCCTGGGCCCACATCTTCGGCTATACTGAATAGGTCTAGCTCTTGGCCCAGGCGCCGGTGATCTCGTCTTTTGGCTTCTTCAAGACGATTTAAATGGTCCTTTAGTAGGTCTTTGTTAAAATAAGCCGTTCCGTATATACGCCAGAGCATGGGGTTTTTTTCATCACCACGCCAGTAAGCACCAGCTACCCAGAGGAGCTTAAAGGCCTTAATCCATCCGGTGTGGGGTACATGAGGACCGCGACAGAGGTCTACAAAGTCTCCCTGGCGGTATATACTCACTGTTTGGTCGGGTATTTCTTCCAGTAACTCAGTCTTGTAACTCTCCCCCAGTTGGCTAAATAATTTAAAGGCTTCTTCTTTGGGGATTTCCTCCCGAACAATGGGGATCCTTTTTTTTATAATTTGTTTCATGCGCTTTTCTAATACGGCCAGGTCCTCTGGAGTAAAAGGGCGCTCGTAATCAAAATCGTAATAAAAACCTTGCTCGGTAGCCGGACCTATGGCCAATTTGGCCGTGGGGAAGGTCTCTTTAACCGCTTGGGCTAATACATGGGCCGCGGAATGTCTCACGAGGACCAGAGCCTCTGGGTCTTGAGGGGTCAAGGGGATAAGCTCTCCGTCTTCGGTAAGAGGGGTTTGTAGGTCTATAATTTCACCATTGAATTTGGCCCCTATGATTTGGGGATCTTTGGGCAAGACCTCACCAGCACGCGTGCCTAAGGGTAAAGAAATTTTTTGGTCTTCGATAATCAAAGTAATTTCCACTTTTTCACCTCTAAATAGGAATATGCCCATAAAGAAAAGGCATCTTTAGGGCTTTGGCCCTAAGATGCCTTTGGTATTTTCATGGTAGGCGCGGGCGGGATCGAACCGCCGACCTCTTGCGCGTCAAGCAAGCGCTCTCCCACTGAGCTACGCGCCTACACTCATAAAATGCATAAATTTTTCCTATCAACCTTTAAGACCATTGTCAAGTGGTTGTGTGGTTAAGTGTTTGCTTGTCGCGATGATAGATTACCCTGTCTCCTTACGGGACAGGCCTATGGATAAGACAATTATTTTGGGATCAAAGGGCCGAATTTAGCCGAGGCTCCAAGAAGTTTAGGGTTAAAGAACGATGTTCTCCTGGAGAAATTTAACGTTTGCCTTAGGGGACCCAAATAGGTTGGCTCAAGATAATGTAGTACTTTGTATTTTATACTTAATGTTTGGGGCTAATTTGTGCTAAAATAATTTTATGTCGGTAAATATGGAACAACATTGTGAATGTTTTGAAGTACCTGCGTCCATCAAAGAAGAACTTGCCAATTATTTATTACAATATAAAGGTTTTGACGAAGGAGATATAGAGTTTGATTTACCTCTAATAGTTGAAGTTGGGGGGCAAAGACTTATCTCTAATATAGATATTTTGGTTAAAGTAGATGGAAGGCCGGGTATGCTGGTCAAAATACGTGAGGGGTCGGTGGTTAGTAGAGAAAGAGGGGTTATTGCGGCGGCACGCTTGTTTTTCCCAGACTATATTATTCCGGTTTGTGTCCAAACCAATGGGGAACATTTTTCTATTTTAGATACGGTAACGAAAAGATTAATAGGTCAAAGCAAAGAGGATTTACCTTCTAAAGATAGGTTGAGGGCCAGGCTTCAAGGAGTGAAGAAGCTACCCCCCAAAAAACGCATTTTAGAAGAAAAAATACTTTATTTTTACGAAGCTCTGGGGTGACCTTCTTGTGATAAAGGGTAGAGGATCTACCCTAAGGCTTTGGGGCCCGATAAGGGGCTTAAATTTAACCAACGCGAAGGATAAGTTTGGCTTTAGCGAGACCTTGACCTCTGCCTTGTCAGGGGGCAGACGCTATCTTTTACCAATCATGGCGAGGCACGAAGTGCCGAAGCAATCTCACCGGGCCAGTGGAGCGCGATCGTCATGGTGAGACTAAAAAGATGTTAGGCAAGGGTTTCTAATATGCCAAGTTACTTAGAGTTATATTCTTCTGGAGAACTGACAGAAAGGGTAAAGAAATTGTGGGCTCGTTTGGAGAGTTGCGATCTCTGCCCTCACCGTTGTGCCGTGAATCGCTTAAAGGGGCAGAAGGGGTTCTGTAAAGTGGCCTTAGGGCCCATGATTTCCAGTTATGGTCCCCATTTTGGAGAAGAGGATCCCCTGGTGGGGGTTGGGGGGTCGGGTACGATATTTTTTACTTATTGTAATATGGCCTGTGTATACTGTCAGAACTGGGAGATAAGCCATTTAGGAGAAGGAGAAATAGTTTCTTCTGCTCAACTTGCCCGCATCATGTTGGCCTTGCAGGCCCGGGGATGTCACAATATAAATTTAGTTACCCCTACGCATCAGGTGCCTTTTATTGCCGAAGCCCTGAAACTTGCCATAGAACAGGGATTGTGTATCCCTGTGGTCTACAATTGTGGTGGTTACGAAAGCGTTGAGACTTTGCGGCTTTTGGAAGGCTTGGTAGATATTTACATGCCTGATTTTAAATACTGGGACGAAAAAGTCGCCCTTAAGTTGTCTAAGGTCCCCAATTACCCGGCGATAGCGCGTGAGGCCCTAAAAGAGATGCATCGTCAAGTAGGAGACCTGGTGCTCGATGAAAATGGTATTGCGCAAAAGGGTCTTATTGTACGCCACTTGGTATTACCTGGTGGGCTGGCCGGGACGAGACATATCCTAGAATGGGTGGCTAAAGAAATTTCCCCTTATACCTACGTAAACATTATGGATCAGTATCATCCCTGTGGAAGGGCCTGGGAATATCCACCTCTTGATCGGCCTCTTACTCCAGAGGAATATTCACAAGCCCTTGAAGCAGCCAAGAAGGCTGGTCTTAAGCGTTTGGATCAACGTCGTCCCAGGCGCATCCTCTGGCTTGATTTTTAATTACCTTATGGGCCGTATTTTTGCCGTAGGCGATATACACGGAAATTTAGATCCCTTAGAGGATCTCTTGGCAAAGATACCCTTGGATTGGGCAGATGATTACCTGGTTTTTTTGGGCGATTACATCGATCGTGGCCCAGAACCCAGATTAGTCCTTGATTTTTTGATGGCCCTTAAAGAAAAGCACCCTGACCGGGTAGTTTGTCTCTTGGGTAACCACGAATGGATGTTTTTGCGCTATTTAGAAGGCTACGGTAGAGAAATTTATCTCCTAAACGGTGGAGAAATTACTTTGGCTCAATTCTTAGAAGATGGTATAATCCATGTGCCTACAACATATATTTCCTTTTTGCGTACACTTTTACCTTATTGGGAGACAGACCGATATATTTTTGTACATGCAGGGCTCAGACCAGGCATACCCCTAAAAGACCAAACACTGAAAGACCTGCTATTTATTAGGGAAGAGTTTATCTATTCGGATTATGATTGGGGTAAATTAGTGATTTTTGCCCATACACCCTTTTTTGAACCTTTGGTTTCACCGAACAAAATAGGGATAGACACAGGTTGTGTATATGGTGGAGCCCTTACTGCCCTAGAATTGCCCCGGGTTTTATTCCACACCGTTTCTTGCAGGAGGTGATAAATGGTGCCTTATGATGATCGTCCTTCTTGGCGTGAGATAGATCGCCTACGCGATCGTTCTTCGCACACAAGAAGACCAAAAAAAGACCAGCCTGAATTGGAAAAGGCTCTAAATTCCAAGTGGTTAAAAGAGCGGTACCTCAAAGAGGTGGAAAAGCTGTTTTCCGGCAGGAAAGGGTCTGCAGAACACGATAAGGCCCTTAAGGCCATTCATCGGACTTATGGGACCACCCGCTTCAACACCACCGTGAGAAAATACGTTAAAGAATTTGGCTTGCCGGAAGATTGGGGGACGCTTATCCTCTTATTAGACGCCAAAGATGTAAGTATTGTGTGTCAGGCCTTAGAAGCCCTTAAAGGACTTTATCCCCAAAAGGGCCTAGTAGAGCGCCAGGGTTTTTTGAGCAAGGCCCGGGTTCTGGCCATGACTGCTCAGAAAGATGAAATAAGAGAAGCGGCGCAGGTGGTATTAGAAGAGTTGGGTGCATAATGTCTTTAGACCTACTGGTTGATGAATACCTTTCCACTCTTGCCGTGGAAAGGGGGTATTCTTCAAAGACTGTAGAGGCTTATGCCGTAGACTTAAAAGACTTTTTATCCTTTTTAGAAGGCCAGGGCGTTTTAGACCCTAAAGAGATTATTCCAGCCCATATTCTCTTATTCCTCAGCGACATGCGTAAACGGGGGTTGGTAGAAGAAACCATAGCGCGCAAACTTTCTGCCCTCAGGGGTTTTTTCTCTTTTTTGGTTTTAGAGCATGGGCTTTCCGAAAACCCTTTGACACTTATCGAAGGTCCACGCCCGCGGCGCAAAATCCCCCTGGTGCTTTCGGTGGAAGAGGTAAAAAGGCTCCTTGAGGCCCCCGATACTTCTTCCCCTTTGGGCCTTAGAGATCGTGCTATGCTTGAGTTGTGTTATTCTTCAGGCCTTCGTGTTTCTGAATTGGTAAGTCTTCTGGTGTTTGATACCAATATACAAGTGGGTTACGTAAAGGTAAGGGGTAAAGGGGCCAAGGAACGACTGGTGCCCATGGGAGAATACGCCAAAGAGGCCCTAGACCTCTATCTCAAAAAAGGTCGCCCCAGGCTTTTGCGTAACAATGACGAAGCCCACGTTTTTTTGAATAAAAGGGGTAGACCCCTTACTCGCCAACGTTTTTGGCAAATCATAAAGGAATACGCCCTTAAAGCTGGGTTGTCTTTTCGGATTACCCCTCATGTACTAAGACACTCTTTTGCCACACACCTGTTAGAAAGGGGAGCCGATCTACGGACAGTACAGATGCTTCTGGGCCATGCTTCTCTGTCCACCACCCAAATTTATACCCACGTGCAGGCGGAAACATTGCGGCGTGTTCATGCCCTCTACCATCCTAGGGGTTAGGATGTTTCTACTTTTACGGGTATTTTCAATATTTGTCCTACCTTTAAGCGGGTGCTTTTGAGACCGTTTAAGCGTATAATAGTCTTGGTGCTGATACGAAATTTGTGGGCAATGTGCCATAGACTATCCCCTCGACGGACTACATATTTGATAATCCTCTTATTAGAGGGAGGGGCTATGTATTTTATGCCTGCAGGGATTTTTAGGCGCTGGCCGGCCCTTATACGTCGAGGGTTAGATATATGATTGAGGCGCATTATGGCCAATACTGTGGTGTGGTAACGACGGGCCAGATGCGACAACGTCTCTCCACGGCGCAAGCGATGGTAAACGTAGTAACCGTGGGGAGGCAACCAAGGTTTGATCTGCCCTTTTTGGAGTAAGGCCATTAGCTTGGGACCATCTCCTTTAGGAACCTTGAGAACGTATTTTTGAGGGGTGATTCGGTAACGGAGCTCCGGATTGTATTCAGCCAAGACTTTGGGCTTTATTCCCAGTGCCTTAGCCAACGTTATGAGACGATATTGTTTGTTTACCGGTACTTCATCGTATTCTAAAGGCGGGTCAGGCTCAGGTAGTTTAAAACCATATTTTTGGGGATTTTTTATAATGTTTAAAACGGCCAAAAAACGGGGTACATAACGAGCTGTTTCTATGGGTAACCGTTGGTAAAGGTCCCAAAAATTATCTAAATAGTTGATTTTTTGGCGACGAATTACCCTCAATACAGTCCATTCGCCGCAGTTGTAGGCTGCTAGCACAGTGGTCCAGTCGCCAAAGATATTGTGTAATTCTTTAAGATAAGCAATGGCGGCCTTGGTAGACTTTTCGGGGTCAAGCCTTTCGTCTATCCAAGCATTTCGCTTGAGGCCAAACTTATACCCAGTTGAGGGGATAAACTGCCACAGCCCAAGGGCCCTGGCTCGCGAAAGGGCACGTACTTTAAAGCCACTTTCAATGAGTGGTAGCCAGGAGAGTTCTTCGGGGAGCCCCGCTTTCTTGAGGGCCTTAACAATCATGGGCCTGTAACGCCCAGAACGTTTATAAGCTTCTAAAAAGAATTTCCGTTCACAGGTCTGAAAGCGTTTTATTTCGGCCTGTACATAGCGGTTAATTACTAAGGGTATTTCTGAATAAGGTCCTTTTATACTGGTGTGACGCGAGGCGTATATTTCCAATATACGCTTGGCGATCATGAAGCGCAGGTCTTCTTTTTGTTGCGTTAATTCTGTCTCATCGTCGGTTTCTACCTTTAAGATAAGCTCGTAGGCCTGATCCAGGGCGTGCAGGGCCTCTTCGTCTTCTCCTTGGCTCCAAAGCTCTTGAGAAAGATTGTAGTATTCAAGGGCCATGTTGATAAGGTCTTGGGGGTTATCACTACTATTTTTGGGTATGGTAGACGATGCTTTAGGTTGGGTCTCCTGGAGGCTAGCTTTGGTCTCGGGGACCTTTTCTTCATTATCGAGATTGTCGTTGGAAATTTCTTGGGGGATAAGGTTATCAGAAGGAGGACAATCGTCTTCTAGCCTGGCCAATTTGGGAGAAGGATCCTTAGACTTTACAGGGGCTAATTTGTGCTGAGGGGCACAACCTCCTAATACAAAAGTTACCCATAAAAACAATATCCCAGAGAGGATATATCTATTCATAAAATATTCCTGCTCCACAAGTTTGAAGTATAAGGCTAGCTTTATAAAAAAAACTGTCAACCTCTCTGATAGGGAACCTAAAATTTTTATCGTTAAGTGACCGCAAAAAGTTTACAAATTCGGCAAAGTTTTATCTCAATTTTCCTTATGGCGTTCCTTTACCCCTTGCGCAAGCCCCAATCATGGTAAGCGTTTTGGTTCGTAATGACATAAAAACCGCAACGGCATCTCTTTTCTTTTTTTATTGTTGTTTTTATTGCGGGGGGCCGTTCTTTTGGTCATTGTTACAGGCAGGCAAGACCCGCCGTGGCGATCTCCTTAATTTCAAGTTTACCGATTTTTCCATCGATAAGAGTTTTTAATTTCCCGTTAAGGAGGGTCGGTATGAGGGGTTTTATGGGTAAGGTGAGGGTAACTTTGTTAGCGGTGGTGTTTAGCTTGTTTTTATTTTCCATGGCCTGGGCCAAGATGAATATTAATACGGCCTCGGTTGAAGAGTTGACAGGGCTTCCAGGGGTGGGAAAGACCGTGGCAGAACGCATAGTCTCTTATCGAGAGGCAAATGGGCCTTTTAAGTCTCCTGAAGACCTGATCAAGGTAAAAGGCATTGGCCAAAAGAAACTGGAAAAGATTTTACCGTTAATAACGGTGGAGTCCGAAGCAGAGACAAAATAATTAGGAGATTTTTAGGGCGTGGGTCAGGGGCTTTTTCCCTGGCTGACGCCTGGTTCAGGTGAGCAGCAGCGTACCCCTTTTTACCAGTTTTTTTCTGGTGATAGCCATTCTTCCTGCTGTTAATCCCTCTATGATAAGGCGGGGTGAGATAGCTTCGTCGGCTCTTAAGGGCCTCCTTGCGATGACCAGTGTGGGGTCATGGCGCGCGTTTTTTTATTTGCCATTGCGAGCACGCTTCCTTTTTCATGGTCATTGCGAGCGAACATAGTGAGCGAAGCAATCTTAGGCGAAGCAAGCCCGTCTAATATTTCTTGGCGGAAGACCGAAAAAGTGCTATGAAATTCTAACTTAAGTAAAAGAGGGTGGGGGAATGGCTAAGCTGGTAAATAAGCCCCTATTAAACGATACTTTCAATAAAGTCATTAAAGTATACCCTCAAACGCTCTGGCAAACAGGCAAAGAACGTCCGGAATACTACCTGGCCCTTCTTCTCGGGGATATTTTTGCCGTGTTATTAAGTGTCTTCCTAGCTGTTGTGGTTAGGTATGAGCTTGGAAAGGCCCTTCCTCAAGTACCTTTTTTATCTCTTTCCCAGGCCTGGCTAATTTTAAAAGATTTTTGGTGGTTGCTTTTGGTGGTGCCTTTTTGTCTTGGGTATTTGCGCACCTATGACCGGCGTCTTCCTTTCTGGGAGGAAACCCGCGAGGTCATAAAGGCCCTCATCCTCTCGTTTATCATTATTTATGCCCTTTTGGCCGTAAGAAAAAATGTCAACGAAGTGTCTCGTCTTTTGGTGGGCCTTTCTTTTATGTTTTCCTGCTTTTTAGTGCCCTGCTGCCGGTATTTTACCAAAAAAATTCTTTTTTCTTTT
>JALSKZ010000082.1 GCA_026988575.1 Thermodesulfobacteriales bacterium
GTTTAATCTATTAAATAATATAAAGAAATGGACACATCCACTAAAAATTGTCTCTTTAAAACCAAATGAAAAAATAGGAACTTTACTACAAGTTGTTGACAAAAATTGCATTAACGATAAATATATTTTATTAGATACTGGGGGAAGTAAGTATATTTTTAATTTATGGGAATTTATTAAATTAAGAAGTAATTTCATAAAATTCAATCTTATATGGTTAAGAACCATAGATTGGCTTATAAAGAATCACCAAACCATTTCATATCATTTACTAGAAGATATAAATTCAAAACAAATTTTTGAAATATATGAGTTAACCAGTATACTGGAAATAGCATTAATTTTTGAAAAACAAAACAAAGAGGCAATATTCATTAAAGACGGGGAAAACCAATATTATTATATGCAAAAAGAAGAAGTATTTGAAAAACTATACAAAGAAGTATATAAAGCAAGAATACACATTAATCCGCTAACAGGATTACCTGCTAATTTAATTATAGAACAGCACATAGATAACCTTCTAGCGAAAAAAGTATTCTTTATTGTCGGCTATTTAGATATTGATAATTTTAAAGCATTTAACGATGCATATGGATTTATCGCTGGAGATAATCTAATAAAAAGAACGGCTTTCTTTCTAAATAGGATATTAGAAGAAAATTATAAAAATAAATGTTTCGTAGGACATATAGGAGGAGACGATTTTGTTTTTACTGTTGAGGATAACGATATTCCCTTATTGAGGGGAATATTAAACAACTTAATTAATGTCTTAGAAACAAGTTGTTTGAGCTTTTTCAATCAAAAAGACTTAAAAAGAGGCTATTATATAAGTAGGGACAGATATGGAAAAAAGAGGAAATTTCCTCTTGCCTCATTTTCCTTGATTGTTGTGAGAGGAGACAATAAATCAACAATTCATGAAATTTCTAGAAAGGCTGCCAAAATAAAAAAGAAAGCGAAATCTATACCTAAATCGGTTCTTCTCTTTGAAGAAGACCTGGTAGCGAGCTTGGCCCCGGCAAGCCAGAGTCTCCCCACGCAAGAATCTGCTCCCAACACGTTGCTTTAAGACTTGTTTAACCAAAAACAGGAATATCTTCTGGAGAGACCTTTGCAAAACATCCTTTCTTAAGGCCCGTTCAAGCAACCGTTCCCATTTTTCGTCCCGAAAAATGGGAACGGATCCCTTGCGGTTGTACTTGCCATACTGATCTCGACAATTTTGCAAAGGTCTTCTAGAGCATTACACTTCCTTAAGAAAGGAGCTTTTTCCTTTCGGGACGACGCCGATCCAAAGGAAAGGACACGCGCAACACAGTGGGATCTTTTAGACTTACAATTTCACAATATCCGTCTAACTCTTCGATAATCCGCTGGGCCAGGGTTAATCCCATGCCCAGATGACCAGGTTTAGTAGTAAAGAAGGGGTTAAATAGATAGGGCAGCGTCTCTTGATTTAGACCCTCTCCAAAATCCCTGATCTCAAAAAAGATATGTGTTTCGCTATTCCATACTTTAAATTCCACCGGATCGTTTAGGCCCTTATCTTGATGGGCCTCCAGAGAGTTCTGAATTATCTGTACCAGGGCACGGGCCAAAAGGTAAATATCGGTGTAGAAATACACATCTTCTACCCCTGGGGCCAAAACAATCTTTAACTCAGGGTTATCCCCCATTATTTCCAGACGGAATTTTCGGGAAACAAAGGTTAATACCTCGGCCACAGAGATACGTTCAAACCGTGGACGCGGCAGGTGTACGAATTCTTCCAAGGCCTTTAGTAATTTTTCAAGGCGTTCACATTGGTAGGTAATCGCCGAAGTATAAGCCGCTATCTTGTCTGGGTTTTCTCGAAGTCTCTTGGCAAGACCCCCTATAACCAAAATGGGATTGCGGACCTGGTGGGCCATATCCGAAAGCATCTGCCCTAAAAAGACCAAGTGTTTGGCCTCACGTAAGGAGCGTTCTAAACGCTTAAATTCTGAAATATTCTGACAAGTCACCACGAATAATTGCTGTTTGGTGTCCAAAACGAAACTATTGAAACAGAGATGAACCAGCAGGGGATCGCCTTGGAAGGGATAAAGCATGGCCTCCCCTTCGTAAAATCCCTCACGCTTGGCCACATAAAGGATGTTAGGAAACAAAATATTTTGGTCTTCCAGGGCAAAATATTCCTTGAAAGATCGTCCCTCTAAGTGCTCGTTCTTTAAAAGAGCCACTGCATATCTATTGGCAAATATAATTTTGCCGGTATCATTTAATAATAATACGGCTGTAGCCACCAATTGGAGTAATTCTCTCAGGATGCCCGGGGGGAGGGGCATTGATTTGGAAAATTCTGCGTTGGGGACTGTTACCACTATAAACCCTCCTTGAATATCTATACCTATAATCGACCAATGAAGTTATTTCTAAAGACGTTTTTGGCAAAATTACCTTGTCAAGAGAAAGAGGGGTCGCTACACTGCAAATCCGGGATAAAGGAGGCTACATGGACGAAAAAACCATTGACGTCTTGGAAAAGGAACTAAAAGACAACCCAAAATCTATCTTTGCCCATCATCGTCTCGCCCTAGCCTATTGGCGGGCCGGGCGTATAGAAGACGCGGCTAAAGTATTTAAGGCCCTATTAGAACTCGACCCTTCCAACTTTGAGGCCCGTATCAACCTGGGCACCTTACTGGCCCAGGCAGGTTATTTAGAACCAGCCAAAAAACAATTTGAAACGGCTTTAAATATCTATCCGTCCTCTACCGAGGCCATGGTAAATTTGGGCTTAGTATATTTTCATCTGGGCGATCTACAAAAGGCCAAAGAGTATTACGAAAAGGCCCTAGAGCAACGCCCCAGTTGGCCCCCATTATTGGTCAACTTATCTACCATCTATATAGAAGAAGGAGACCTTGATAAGGCCATTGCCCTTTGCCAAAAGGCCGTAGAAACAGACTCTGAATTTTCCATGGCTTATAACAATATGGCCGTGGCTTATTATCAGAGTGGAGACATCCAAAAGGCTAAAGAAGCCTTAGAAAAGGCCAAGAGCTTGGGATATCCGGTAAATGAAGACCTCGAAAAAGCCATTAGGGAGGCGGGCTAATGCCCACCATAGTGACTTGTCCCTTTTGCGGTCGGCCTGTAGAACCTCCGCGTAATCTTGGATTCCAAACCTCTGATTTCGACGCTGGAATCTGTGAATGTGGGGCCGTATACGTCAGTGATGTTACCGGTTATAACCAGGGAGCGGCCTTTGTGGAAGCCTTGGTTTTGGCCTGTGGGGGCAACTGGGACATGGCCTGGGAGCTCTCTCCTGAAGAAGACTATAAAGAAATCGTCTTTGAAGGTTATGACCAACACAAGCACGTAATTTATTCAGAAAGAGAAAAGAGAGAGCGCAATATAAGAGGTGTCTTGTATTTTTTAAAGCTTGCCGATGATATTAAAGATCTAAGCATAACCCAACTCCAAAAACTAAGGGCCGAAAGGAAAAACAAACCTACTCCTAAGCCCCCTTCTAGAAAATTAAGCCGCGCAGAGGCCGAAAAGCTAATATACCAAGGGAAAGAAAAAGAACTGTTGCTCCTATGTCAAGGGCAGCCGATAAATTTAAGAATATTGCAGAAGGTACTCTACAGCGCCGATCCTCTCCTACGTTGGCGCACAGTAATACTTTTGGGAAAGGCCGCTCACTGTCTCCTCAAAGATCGTCCCGAAATAGTTGTTGACCTCATCAAACGTCTTATTTACGCCAGCGCAGACTCTGCCGCCTCGGCCTGGGGAGCCCTGGAGACGGTAGGCGAAATCATAAGACACGCCCCTGAACGTTTTGGCATATTCGTGCGCAACTTATTGGCTTTCTTAAAATACCCAGAGTATAGACCAGGAGCTCTATGGGCCTTAGGCCGCATAGGAGAAAAAAATCCTGAATTATTAAGGCGTGAACGCATACTAGCCTTGATAAGGCTATTGGAGGATAAAGACCCCACCACCAGAGGCCTATGTGCCTGGGTGATGGGACGGGCCCGTATTATAGAAGGGGAAAAATCCCTGGAAAAACTCCTTGAGGACCAAAACAAAATCAATATTTACCTCCCGGAAAAACGCCGCCTGCAGGAGACTACGGTGGGTGAATTGGCCCGTGAGGCCTTAGAATTAATAAGGCAAAGATAATATTTAAGGAGGTCTTGATGGCCAAAAACCAAGAAGCGAACGCAACAGACCAAGAAGCAAATCCCAAGCTTCCGCAGGAAATCCAAGAAGCCCTAAAGTGGTATCAAGAAGCCCAAATCATGTGGAATCAAGGCCGAAGTCTGGATGCCCTGAGCCGCTTTGAGGCTGCTTTAGACATATTCCAGAAACATCATTACCACAAAGAGGCGGCTAACGCTGCCGAAAAGATAGGAGATATCCTATTTTGGCGCGATAATACCCAAAAGGCCCTAAAACCTTACAAACTGGCTCTGGATATATGTGAGGAATATGGAGACGAAATTAGTACGGCTATCTTGTGCGAAAAAATCGTCTTTGTATTGAAAAAGTTAAATGATCCCGAGCGGGCTCTACCATATCTTTATCGGTGTCTAGAAATTGCCGAAAAGTACGGCGATGCCCATAGGGCAGCTCGAGCCTTGGTAGGTATAGGAGATGTCAATCGCCACCGCAAACAATATGACGTGGCCCTTGAGGCCTACCAGCTGGCTGAAAAAATTTATCGAGAAATGGGCTCCAAGGAGCAGGCCCAGCTCATAGCAGACTCCCTAGCCTCACTCCGTAAGGAGATGGACGCCAGGGAAGACGCCCCGGATGGCGTTGCCCAACGAAATTCGTAACCGCCCCCCTTGGGGAGCAAGCTTATCAGATAGACGGGCCAAACATTCCTGAACTTTGTGAAATAATACTGCAGGGTACTTGCGCCCAGGCTCAAACCCAGACAGACCGCAAACGAAGGTTTCCTCTCCCAAAGCCACTGGAATACCATAAAGACGGCAGGTTACCGGACGGACCTCATAAAGGACACACCTCTTGTCGTCTCCCAAAAAAGGACACCTTATTCGCATGGTGGAAAGGATAAAGGGGGTAATAATTTCAGGGGCCTTTTGCGACCACTTGCGCTCATATTTCTCTAACCGACGCCATACTTCCCGACGGACCTTGCGGGGGAGGCGACGGAATTCCCGGTGAAGGATAAAGGCCTCGGCCAAAGAGAGATCAAACAGGGCATGACAACAGTCGGTACACCCGGGACGACACCGCACTTCTTGGGGAAATTGTCTCCTGGTGGCCTCAAAAATGCCGTCTACCTCGCTAAAAATTTCTCTAAGTCCTTGCCAAAGTGCCTGCATAAACGCTACTTCTCATGACCGGGCAAGTTTAGATAGGCACAAGAACCCGAATCACACTTGTGCGTCTCCACACTAGGTTTTGATGCCCCTCCGTTACTCACAATAGCAGCCGCCACACTCATAAGACGTTTAAGACGCCTACCTTTACACTTGGGACACGTCAAACCCGAAACCTCTTCCCTATTGCGCAAAAGGGTCTCAAATTCATGACCACAATCTTCACATAAAAATTCATATATAGGCATATGGTACTCCTCAACCTACCATTTTTGCCTAAATGAGATTAAAGAGAAAAGTTAAAAAGTCAATGCACCGAAAATAAAAAGGGGGGTTATATGCCAGGGAATACTTTTGGACTTTATTTTCGTGTCACCACCTTTGGAGAATCTCACGGCCCTGCCTTGGGAGTAGTGGTAGACGGTTGTCCACCAGGGCTGAGTCTGGATAGGTCTTATATCCAAGACGAACTGGATAAACGGCGCCCAGGGAAAGCAAGAGGGGAAACACCACGCCGAGAACCCGACCAGGTAGAAATCCTTTCGGGAATTTTTGAGGGTAAGACCACCGGCACCCCTATAGCCATGGTGATTTACAACAAAGACGCCCGCCCTTCGGCCTATTCTCCAATAAAAGATCTCTTTCGCCCAGGACACGGGGATTGCACCTATCTATGGAAGTACGGCCATAGAGATTGGCGTGGTGGAGGACGTTCTAGCGGGAGGGAAACCGTAGCCCGTGTAGCAGCAGGAGCAGTGGCTAAACGTCTGCTAGAAGAACATCACATCCAAGTATGGGCCTACACTGTGGCCCTGGGAGGCGTACATATTAAAAAGATAGACCTATCCCAAATCCATCAAAATCGTCTCTTTTGTCCGGACCCAGAGGCCGTTTCTCTCATGGAAAGGCGTATCGAAGAAATACGTCGCCAGGGCGATTCTGTAGGAGGGATAGTGGAAATACTGGCCCAAGGGGTCCCGGCCGGTCTGGGGGAACCTGTTTTCGATAAGCTTGATGCTGACTTGGCCAAGGCCCTAATGAGTATAGGGGCTATTAAAGGGGTGGAAATCGGTGCTGGTTTTAAAGCGGCTGCCATGCTTGGGTCG
>JALSKZ010000083.1 GCA_026988575.1 Thermodesulfobacteriales bacterium
ACCCCTCTACGGACGAAACGCTGCCCCTGAAATACACCTGGTGAACTCCCAATGGTCATTAAGGGGTGCTTTTCCTTATTTTTGGCCCAATTTTCCCAAGGCCTTGGCCTATTCTTCAAAGGCTCTGCAAATAGAATTCTTCCCGGAAGAGTTCCCGGATCTACACGAAATACAAGGAGGCGAACAAAAGACCCACCGTTTTTGGCTCAGTTTTGCCCCTGTTCCAGACGAAGCCCTTGATCTCGATTGGTGTTTTGAATCTCTACAACCTGTGTTCGATCCGGAATATATAAGGCACACTAAAGTGCTCGCTCCCTTTGCTACCTGGGAAGAAAACGGCCCCGAGGCCCAAAGGATGCTCGCCTCGTCGGAGCTTTTTTTTAAAAAGCGTGAGGTAATCGATGAATACGGCTGGCGCCATTTTGGAGACGTGTATGCGGACCACGAAAATGCCTTTTCTAAGGGACCAAAGCCCCTTATCTCGCACTATAACAATCAATATGATTTAATATGGGGCTTTTTAAAGCAAGCCCTCCGTACTGGAGACAACTCGTGGTTCCAATTGGCCCAGGAGCTGGCCTGGCATGTATACGACATCGACATTTACCACACCGACGAAGACAAACCCGCTTATAACCACGGACTATTTTGGCATACTTTTCACTATGTTGATGCCTATCGTTCCACTCATAGGTGCTATTCTAAAGATGCAGGGGTCACTGGAGGGGGGCCTTCCAACGAACATCTCTATTCCTCAGGCCTGATGCTTTATTATTTACTCACCGGCGATCCCTGGGCCTATCAGGCGGTAATTGACTTTGGCGACCACGTCATCGAGATGGACAAACCTTATAAAATATTGCGGTGGCTAGATGCTACACCAAGTGGTCTGGCAAGCCAAACAAGAGAACCTGCTTATCATGGTCCGGGACGGGGGGCAGGAAACGCCATCAATTGTCTGCTTGATGCCTATATTTTGACTGAAAAAGACAAATATCTGGAAAAGGCCGAAGAGCTAATCCGACGCTGTATACACCCCGAAGACGATATAGAGGCCCTTGGGCTTCGTCAACCTGAACAACGTTGGTCTTATACCGTCTTTCTTCAAGTCTTGGGCAAATACCTCTTTTGGAAGGCGGAAAAAAAGGCCTTTGACTATATGTTTGCTTACGGACGGGCCTCTCTCCTCCATTACGCCCGTTGGATGGCCCAAAACGAATACATTTATCTCGACAGACCCGAATTATTGGAATATCCCACCGAGACGTGGGCTGCGCAGGAGATCCGCAAGGCCGAAGCGTTCTTCTGGGCGGCCTATTTTAGCAATGACCCCACCGAAAGACTCACCTTTCGCCAAAAGGGCCGTTATTTTGGGGACGAGGCCTTGAAAAGGCTAAAACGATTTCCTTCCTGGTTCTATACCCGCCCTTTGGCCATCATACTCCAATGTGGACTGGACCTACCTTGGTTCCAAAAGGTACAGGTCTCCTCTTGGCCTGAAGAACAACTAGACTTTGGCACACCCCAAAAATTTATTCCTCAAAAGCTACGCCTCAAAAAAATACTCTTTTGGGGACTACGCTAAGGGACATACCTAAAAGAAACCATCGTCAAATACCAAAGAGGCTAGTTCGAAAAAGTCCTTAACCCGCAGGGTATGATCTGCCTTGGCCTTAGAGGATAAGAGGACAAAGGGGACCCCGGCCTGTTTGGCACACTTCGCGTCTACGTCCAGCCGATCACCAACATATAAAGCCTGATGGGGAGCAAGGTTGAGCTCTTTTAATACGACCTCAAGCCCCTTGGGAGAAGGTTTAAAGGCATTTATGCGCTTATCAGTAGCCCAAACAACAGCGTCTATGAAAGAAAAAAGCCCCAGGGCCTTAAGCTTTTGTTCGGCGGGATAATCAGAAAATACCCCTGTGACCAAGCGACGTTTCCGACAGAAAAGCAAAAATTTATCCACCCCCGGTAGTTTACACTTTCTCAAGTGTCTTAAAGGCCTCAAATAAATCCACTCTTGAACTATTCCCTGCACCAAGGCGGGAGACACCCCTAATTTCTGGGCCGGCAATAGATACTGTGCTTCTTCCAGAGAAAACTCCACCTGGGGTTGGTGGTATCTCAGACGTTCCCGTTCCTTTCTAAATACGTATATGACCCGTAACAATGTCAATAGCTGCCGTGGGTTTCTTAGACCAAACTTGATTAGCTCTAAGGACATCTTTTTTCTGATACAACGCTGGCTATATAAGGTCCCGTCAACATCGAAGATCACCCCCCGGAGTCCTTTAAAAAGCACCTTAGAAGACATGAAATTTATCCCCCTATTCACCCCAAGCTTTGGCGACCAATATAGGACTGTTACTAAAATGCTCCGGAAAAAACTATCTCTAGTACAGAAAAAAACCACAAAAATCTCTCAAATAGTTGAAGCCTTAATTCAAAAAGATATATTGGCCTTTTATATCCTAGGAGGAGGTCCGTATGAAGCCCAAAAAAATAGTCCTGGCCTATTCAGGGGGGCTAGACACCTCGATCATCCTTAAGTGGCTAAGGGAGCGTTACCAGTGTCCGGTAGTAGCCTACTGTGCCAATATTGGTCAAAAAGAAGATTGGGACGCGGTAAGAGAAAAAGGCCTGGCCACAGGGGCCGAGGAAGTAATTATTCGCGATCTCCAAGAAGAGTTTGTGCGAGACTTTATCTTTCCTGCGCTAAAGGCCAATGCGGTATACGAGGGGGGCTATCTTATGGGTACCTCTCTGGCCCGTCCTCTTATAGCCAAGGAACAAATAGCTGTGGCCCGCGAGGTGGGTGCTGATGCGGTAGCCCACGGGGCCACCGGTAAGGGAAACGATCAAGTACGCTTTGAGTTGACTTATATGGCCCTGGCCCCGGATCTGCACATTATTGCCCCGTGGCGAGAATGGGAATTCCGGGGACGAGAAGACCTACTGGCCTTTGCGGAAAGAAACGGCATACCTGTCCCCGTAACCAAGGAAAAACCTTATTCCATCGACGCCAATCTGTTTCACACTAGTTATGAGGGGGGAATACTCGAAGACCCTTGGCAAGAACCTCCAGAAGACATGTTTCAGATGACGGTATCTCCCGAAAAGGCGCCAGATGAACCTGAATATTTAGAGCTGGAATTTCAAAAAGGTATACCAATCAAAATCAACGGCCAGGAGATGTCTGCCGCTGCTTTGTTGACCAAATTAAACGAAATAGCTGGTCGGCACGGTATAGGCCGGGTAGACATGGTGGAAAACCGCTTTGTGGGGATAAAAAGCCGCGGAGTATATGAAACCCCAGGGGGAACGGTACTTCACTTGGCTCATCGCGCCCTGGAACATCTCACCATGGACCGGGAGGTTATGCATTTACGAGACAGCCTTATTCCACGTTTTGCCGAACTTATCTACTACGGCTTCTGGTTCACTCCGGAAATGAAGGCCTTACAGGCTTTTATAGAAGAAAGCCAAGAAAACGTCACTGGCACTGTGCGTTTAAAGCTTTATAAGGGGCAGGCTATGGTAGTGGGACGCAAGAGTCCTCATTCTCTATACCTTAAAGAACTGGCCACTTTTGAGGCAGACTCTCTCTATAACCAAAAAGACGCCGAGGGTTTTATACGCTTACAAGGGCTGAGGCTCAAAGTGCAGGCCTTAAAAAAACGTGGGTTATGGTAGTCTTATCCAAGCGGGATACCTCAGGTCACCAACTTGATAAAAGACCTGGGCCGCCCCATTGGCCAATAATAAATAGAGTCCCCTGCCCTTGGCTGTACGGGCCTGACACAATATAAGTCGCCCGTTAGGCGAAAATACCGGAGACTCAAAATCTCCATCACGGGTGATCTGCACGGGCTCTCCTCCCTCTGGAGAGATGGTAAACAACGCAAAATGCCCGGAAACCATCCCTGCATAAACGATCCTATCTCCTGTGGGGGACCAAGAAGGCGAAGTATTGTAAGAACCATAAAAGGTGAGTCTTCGAACTGCTCCGGTAAGGAGATTCAAGATATATATTTGAGGCCGTCCACTCCTATCAGACACAAAGGCCAGATTTTGCCCATCGGGGGAAAAACTGCCCCCGGTATTTACCCCCTCGCCGTGGGTGAGACGACGCAAAATACGTCCGTTAAGATCAATCAAGTATAAATCTGGGTTACCATCTATGCTCAGCGTAACTACTAATTTTTTCCCTGAAGGATGCCATACAGGATAGGCATTAAGCCCTTCAAAGGCGCACAGGGTACGTCTCTTACCAGTAGTAAGATCGAGGATGTCTATTTCTGGACGTCCGTTTCGGTAAGAAACAAAGGCCAGATAACGGCCATCGGGAGAAAAACGGGGGTAGAGGATAAAGCCTTCTCTTTTGGCCACCACCACCCGATGGTAGCCGTCAAAATCAGAGACCAGGAGCTGATCTCCGTGGGCAGTGCGCTGCACATAGGCCACGCGGGAGTAAGCTACTCCCCTTACATCCGTGATCTTCTTTACCGCCAAATCTACAAAACGGTGCACCATATAACGCGCAGCCTTTATCGGGCCCCGATAAGCACGCGCCAGTAGAGTGCGCGACCGAATAATATCGTAGAGGTAAAATTCTGTGCGTACATACCTACCAGCCTGTACCACTTTGCCCTGGAATAAATACTGTACGCCTAAGGCTTGAAAGGCCTTTGCTTCAGGAGCAATAAAGTTTTCCCCCAATACGTCAAAAACCAGCTGAAGGGTAAAATCATTTCTGGCCACGTTGGCTAACTCATGGGCCAGGGGTAAAGGACCCTGAAATTCTGGGACAGCTATGGGAATTTTGATTACTTCTGGCCCGCTTATCTCCAGTTTAAATTCTTGTGCTGCTCCAGGCCGACAAAAAACTAAAATTAGGCAAAAAAAACACTTAAGGATCAAGTACCAAGTCTTTTTCATATAAGCCCTCTTTTTACCCATCTTGGCCCTTACATTATAACCGCTGGTCAGCCAAAAAACGCCTCTAAAATTTTGCTGGAACTATTTTAACATGCTAAATTAAAGCCCCATCATGGGAGGGTCTATAAGGGGAAAGACAGGTCATAGGGAGGGGCTAAGGTCTCTTCTCTTAGGATGTTGGGCCTTTTTAATATTTCTGACCGCGGTTTCGGCCCAGGCATACTTTAAACCTGTAAAAACAACCAACGAAACCCAACAAGTGGAGGAACTGCTCTTTTTACAACTAACACACAAAAAAGGAGATATCTGGGTCTTGACCCCCCAAAACATCTTTATGCCCCGATTTGTCTTGGTCCCTCAAAATAACTATACTCCCCCTCTTTATAGCATAAGCCTCTCCTATCCCCTAAAAGGCATGCTCTACCAGTCGTTTCTGGAGATGAATCTACGGTATCTACTTGCGGATCAGATCCGGTCTCTCTTGGACTATCGTGAACAGTTAGCCAAATTAAAAGACTTTCAGAAAACGGCCAAGGAACTATTAGGGCCTTACTGGCAACAAATAGAGGAAGAAAGTAAGGGCCAGGCGAACCCCCGGTGGAAAGACTTTTTACCTGTCGTAGACATAGGGTCACTTTTTTCCTCCTTGACCAGCAGCGCCGGTCCCAAAATCTCTGGACCAGGCCTTATATATTCTTCCTCAAAGACCATGCCTAGTTTTGGCCGTTACCATTCGCCCAAACCTAAAGGGGAATATCAGCAGGAAGACAAAAGCACCGAAGGCACCCCCAGTCTCTTACGAGAGGCAGTCAAAGCCTTTTTTGACCTAATAAATTGGTTAGGAGAGAACAAAGAAATACTCTTGGGTCTTTATTTGCTAGTAATCTTTTTTGCTTTTTTGGTTTCCAATATCAAACGATAAAAATGAAAAAATTGGCAAAAGCTATAAGTATAAGTTTTTTAATAATTATTTTGGGGGCTCTAGTTTCCTGCCATATGGGCCCTTCCTCTCAAGAAATGCTAGCGAAAGCACAGCGTTTTATCGATCAAGGCCAGTACCACAAGGCCTTTTGGCTCCTTAAAAAACTAAAAAAAGACCGTTCTGGAGACGAACGGGTCTGGTTTATGTTAGGAGAAACCGCCCTACGCTCTGGGCACCCTTACCAGGCCATACGTTACTTTGAAACCGTATTAAGCCTAAACCCCCAGAATTCCCGGGCCCTGGTAAAACTGGGCTATTTGTATCTTGTAACCGGCTACTACGAAAAGGCCCGTTATATAGCCAAAAAAATCCTAAAGATTGACCCCCAAAACGTCTATGCCCATCTCATTTTAGGCGATCTTAAGGCCTTAAAGGGAAATCTAGACCAGGCCCGCAAATATTTCCAAAAGGTTCAGGCCCAACAACCCAAAGATTTTCGGTGCTATCTAGAACTGGGAGATTTTTATCTTTTAAGCGGCGATTATCAATTAGCCCTTAGGGCCTATAAAAAGGCCCAGACCCTGGCCCCACAAAGGCCAGAGGTGTATATAGCCCTTGGGAATTATTATCTGGTACGCAAACAATGGTCGCAGGCCGAAAAGGCTCTAGAGAAAGCTATTTCTCTTACTCCCCCAAAATCTTACCAAAGGCTGGATTATCAGGCCTATTTGGCGGAATTCTTTATCAAGACCCGACAAATACAAAGGGCCTTTACCCTCTACCAAAAGTTGCTCCAGAAAGAACCGCATAATTATTACTTTTTGGTCCGTTACACAGAGATTGCGCTTTATCTCAGGGACCTAGACAAGGCCCAGGAGTCCTTGGTCACGCTAAAGCGTTATTATCCGGAGCTTTTCGCTGTACCTTATCTTCAAGGCCATTTATTCCTCGCCAAAGGGCACTACAAAGACGCCTTGGCCTCCTTTCAAGTAGCCCTTTCCCGAGCAGAGGACCCCAGGGCTTACTATTTTTTGGGGCTCTCCCAGTGGCTAAGCGGGCTACCTCGCCAGGCCCTCACTAATCTATCGCAGGCCGTGCTCAGAGACCCTCTGTTACTGAAAGCCCGTTTGGCCCTGGCTGCCTTAGAACTCAGCACCGAGCAACCAGCTCTTGCTTATAAAGACCTACAGTGGTTATTACCTTATTCCGTTCAAGCCCATAAGCTGGCCCTGGTGTGTCGTTTAAAATTAAGAGATTGTCAAAATGCCTCCAAGGAGTGGTTTTTTCTAAAAAGTCTACCCTCTATAGAGGATAAAGATTTTTTGACCTTACTCTGGGAAGCAAATTGCGCAACCATCCACATCCCCAAAGGGAAAAAACTCCCCTTGGCGGCATGGGTACTCTTTCGGAACAAACCCGAGGCCATAACTCACCTCCTCCAAGGCCCTCCAGAAGCCCTTAAGGCCCTTAAAGTTGCAATCTACCTGGAAAAAAGCCGGTGGGAAAAGGTAGAAAAGGCCCTTGAGAGCGATACATCCTCCGTTACCCTAGCTTACCTCAAGGCCGTATTGTTTAACCGCCAAGGAGATTACCAAAAAGCCATTCCGTTGCTCCAACACGTAACCCAAACTGTACCGGATTTCGTACCTGCTCAAACCCTATTAGGACACTTATATTTTAAGACCCACAAATACTCCAAGGCGGCCGAATCCTTTCGCCAGGCCCTGGTCCATGACCCTCAGAACCCTCTCTTGTTAAATGATCTGGCCTGGACACTTCTACAAATGCCTAGGGAAAGAGGTACCCTGGAAGAGGCCCTAAAAGTAGCAGAAGAGGCCCGAGACCTAGCCCCTGAAGACCCCGCCGTTGTGGACACCCTTGCCCTGGTATATCACTATTCGGGTATGCACGAAATAGCCTGCCGCACGGCAAAACGTGCCTTGGAGTTAGCTCCTCAAGATCCCCTTATCAAACAACATAAAGCCCTTGTCTGCCAAAAGGAACTTGACCTGCCGACCGATAATATTGAAAAAGACCAAAATAAAGTCTTGTCTGGTTGTAAGGGACCAAAAGAGTAAAAGTGGAAGAGAAACAAGAATTGACCAACGCCCTTTCTATAGATGTAGAAGATTATTTTCAGGTAGAGGCCTTTGCCCGGACCCTTTCACCCCAAAGCTGGGAAACTCTACCTCATCGGGTAGTGACCAATACCGAAAAGATCCTTCTTATCTTGGAGGGCTACAAAGTAAAAGCTACTTTTTTCTGTTTGGGTTGGGTAGCTAAACGTTATCCAGGTCTTATTAAAGAAATAGCCCAAAAGGGGCACGAAATCGCCTCTCACGGTCTATCTCACCGACCTTTGTTTAGATTATCTCCCCAGGAATTTCGAAAAGAGGCCCGCGAAAGCAAAAAAATCTTGGAAGACATATCTGGCAAAGGCGTTTATGGCTTTCGGGCCCCTACGTACTCCATTACACCTCAAACCCGTTGGGGGCTTGAGATCTTGGCCGAAGAGGGCTATACCTACGATTCAAGTATATTCCCTATTCGCCACGATCTTTACGGGTTCCTCGGGGCCCCCCGCTTCCCCTGTGTGCTTCAGTTAAAGAAGGCCAACCGGTCCCTGATTGAATTTCCCATAACCACCTTTCGCTTGGGACCTTTCAACATCCCTATAGCCGGAGGGGGTTATTTTCGGCTCTTTCCCTACCCCTTAACCAGGGCCTTATTAAAACATATAAACCATCAAGAAAACCAACCTTTTGTCTTCTATATACATCCGTGGGAAATGGATCCTGACCAGCCTAGGATCAAAAATATCCCTTTAAAGTCTCGCTTCCGTCATTATTTAAATTTAACCAAGACCCAACATAGATTTAATAAACTCCTTTCTGATTTTCATTTTGCCCCGGTAAATGAAGTCTTAAACAAACTGAATAATTTGCCAACATGGGAAGTAGGTTAATAAAATATGAGTGTGCCAAAGATAAAAATAGCCCAACCAGAAGACCAAAGACGCTGGGACGACTTTGTAGAGGAGCTAAAAGGAGGCCCCTATATCTTTTGGGCCTGGAAGGAGGCCGTAGAGAGGGCTTACGGGCACCAAGGCTATTATTTGTTGGCGGAAGAGGGAAACGAAGTAGTGGGCATACTGCCCTTAATCCTTTTTAGGGTCCCGTTTAAAAGGCCGTTTTTAGTATCTCTGCCCTTCTGCGATTATGGAGGCACCTTGGTACGTAAAAAAAATATCTTACCGGCCCTCTTAAAAGAGGCCCTTTCCTTAAAGGAGTCCCTGAAGGCCCGTGGGCTTGAAGTGCGCTTTGCCTATAGACCATGCGATCTCCCCTCTGACCAAAATACCACGGAAAAGGTACGCCTGATCTTAGAACTGCCTCCCCAGGCCGAAGATCTATGGAAGGCCTTAAAGTCAAAGGTACGGAGCCAGGTCAGACGCCCCTTAAAGGAAGGGGCCGAGGTCTCGGTAGGGGGCCTAGACCTATTAGGGGCCTTTTACCATATCTATCGAGAAAACATGCATTTTTTAGGCTCCCCGGCCCATTCTCTGGCCTGGTTTAAGGCCATACTGCACTATTACGGCGACAGGGCCCAAATCGTATTGGTGCATAAAGACAATACCCCTCTTGCCGCTGGTATTATTTTGTTCTCTAAAGACACCGCCACCGTGCCCTGGGCCTCATCTCTTAGGGCTTACAAGCGGATAAGCCCCAATATGCTTCTTTATTGGCAATTTTTGAGTCTTGCCGCCGAAAAGGGACTTAATTTTTTCGATTTTGGTCGTTCAACTCCTGGAGAAGGTACTTATCGGTTCAAAAAACAATGGGGGGCCCGCCCCTTTCCCTTATATTGGTATCAAGAGCCTCCCCCGAGGGAAGACAAGAAGCCCCATATAAGACCCTTGTTGGAAAAGACCTGGCGCAAACTACCCAAAGGTATGGTTAATTGGCTTGGTCCAAGGCTTAGGGGATACATTGCCCTATGAAAGAGGCCCTTTTTTTGGCCCACAGGTTGCCGTTTCCGCCTAATAAAGGAGAAAAACTCCGGGCCTATCACTTTCTCCGCTATATCACCCAGCGTTATGCCACACACCTTGTATGTCACATCGACGAAGAACGAGACCTGGAAGCGGCAAGGCATATAGACCTGCCCCTGGTGAGCTTCTCTTATCATTTTGCCCCTCGCCGGCAGCGGAAAAGACGCTGTATAACGGCCCTCTTAAAGGGTACTTCTCTGACCGTAGCCTATTTTTACGACCCTAAGTTACAAGATGTAGTAGAAAAAATTTTAAGGAGCCCGGAGTTGGTGTTAGTATTTTGTTCTTGTGCGCCAAGTGCGGAATATGTTCTAAAGACCAACTTCTCCGGGACTAAAATAATGGATTTTATGGATGTGGATTCGGAAAAATGGCAAGACTATTCCCGTTATATCAAATCTCCGTTGAGATGGATCTATGCGGAGGAGGCCCGCCGGCACCGCCACTATGAAGGCCTGATCGCCCAAAAGTTTCACCACCTTATATTTGTCACCGAGCAAGAGGCCCAATTATTTTGCCAGAAAGTCCCTACTCAGTGTCCCGTTTGGGTCGTAGAAAACGGTGTGGACCTGAAACGTTTTTACCCGGAGTATAAAAGCCCACTGCCCAAAAAGGGCCCGACTTTGGTCTTCACCGGGGCCATGGATTACTGGCCCAATGTCCAGGGCATATGTTGGTTCAGGCAAAAGGTGTGGCCCCTTATCCAGAAAGCAGTACCCAACGTAGAGCTCCTTATTGTGGGTAAAGATCCCTTACCCGAGGTCAAACGGCTCTCTCACGAACCCGGCATTAAAGTAACTGGCTATGTGAAAGATCCGCGCGACTATCTTGCCCTGGCCGACGTGAGCATCATACCTTTACAAATAGCCAGAGGCATTCAGAATAAAATCCTTGAGGCTATGGCCATGGGAAAACCTGTAGTTACGACTCCCTTGGCGGCCCAGGGGTTAAAAGCCATTCCTGGCCGCGACTTGTTAGTGGCCGAAAATCCTCCAAAATTTGCCGAACAGGTCATTACTTTACTCAAAGATCCCCTACTGGCCGAAAAGATTGGTAAAAACGCCCGTTTGACCATGGAAAAACACTACTGTTGGACCAAAAATCTGGCCCAATTGGAGAAGCTTTTACCGTGAAAACCACTAAACCAACTATTTGCCATGTGGTCTTGAGCCTTGGGGTAGGGGGCACAGAGCGCCTGGTGTGTGCAATGTGCCGCTATTTACGCCGGAACTTTCAAGTATTAGTTTGTTGTCTTGACGAACCAGGGATATGGGGGAGGGAGCTGCGTAAGGAAGGTATTCCGGTGTATGCCCTTTATCGTAGCCCTGGCATTGACCTATCGGTAATCTTTGCTCTGGATCAGATACTTAAAGACCACGAGGTGGATCTCATTCACGCCCATCAATATTCTCCCTTCTTCTACGCGGCTTTAAGCCGTCTCTTCTTCCCTAAGGCCCGTTTATTATTTATGGAACACGGTAGACATTGGCCGGAAACCAAAAAACCCCTCAAAAACATCTTCAACCGCCTCTTTCTCCAACCCCTTACCCAGGAAATAGTAGCGGTATCAAAGGAAGTGCGCGAAAGACTGCGGGTATATGAAGGTTTATCTAAAGGAAGGATCCGGGTCATTTATAACGGCATAAATCCGCCTCTCCGCATAAGTGCCGAAGAGAGGACAGCCCTCCGCCGATATTGGGGCATAGATCATTCCACCTTTGTGGCGGTAACGGTGGGAAGACTTGATCCTATTAAAAACATCCCTTTATTTTTAAAGGCCCTGGTATTGGTGCGTCAAAAGATACCTATTCGGGCCTTAATAATTGGCGACGGGCCAGAAAGAAACTACTTAGAAAGGCTTGCTGTACACCTTGGCCTGGAAAAGGCAGTCACCTTTACTGGCTACCGAAAAGACGCCACAAGGCTCATGCAAATAGGCGATGTATTTGTCCTGTCGAGTTTTAGCGAAGGTACTTCTCTGGCCTTACTTGAGGCCATGGCCTGTGGTCTTCCCAGCGTGGTAACCGAGGTAGGGGGCAATCCTGAGGTAGTGGCTGATGGTCAAACCGGTTTTGTGGTTGCTTCTGACGACCCAGTCCAGATGGCCGCCGCCTTGTATGTGCTCGCTGAAAATCCCTTTTTAGCCCAGAAGATGGGGGAGGCCGCGCGCCACCGCTTTGAGCAAAAATTTACCTTCGAAAAAATGATGCAGGCCTACCAAGAACTTTATTATCAAATGCTTGGCCAAAGTCCTTGTGTTTGCTTAAGACTTGAGGATCAACAATGTGTGGTATAGCTGGTTTTGTAAACTTAGAAGGACTGGAGACGGAGAGGCAACGTCCTTTATTAGAAAAAATGACCCGCTTACTCAGTCACCGGGGCCCTGACCAGGAAGGCTTTTTTCTCGATGATCACGCAGCCCTAGGACACAGACGACTCTCCATAATAGACCTCTCCACAGGGCATCAACCCATGCGCGACGAGGAGGCCAACTTGACCCTGGTCTTCAACGGCGAAATCTATAATTTCCAGTCTTTGCGCCAGGAGCTTAAAGACCTTGGTCAGAGATTTTCTACCCAAAGTGATACCGAGGTCATTCTAAAGGCCTACCGTGTCTTGGGTCCCAGGTGTGTAGAAAGGCTATCGGGAATGTTTGCTTTTGCCTTATGGGATGGCGAAAAAAAAAGGTTGTTATTGGCTCGAGATCGTCTGGGGAAAAAGCCCCTCTATTATTGGATAAAGGGATCATTTTTGGCCTTTGCTTCGGAAATAAAATCTTTACTGGCCTGCGGGACTCCCAGGGAAATAAATCCAGAGGCCCTTGATTGTTACTTTTGCTTTGGTTATATCCCTTCGCCTTTAAGCATTTTTAAGGCCGTCTACAAACTTCCTCCGGCCACCTACGCGATCTTTGACCACCGTGGCCTCCAGCTAACCCGCTATTGGCAGATTGTCTTTGACCCTAAAGAACGCAACATAAGCGAAGCAATAGAAGAGTTTGAAGACTTGTTTAGCCAGGCAGTAAATACCCGTCTTATTAGTGATGTTCCTTTAGGGGCCTTTCTTTCCGGAGGTATAGATTCTCCCCTGGTGGTAGCCAAGATGCAGGAGCTGCTTTCCTCACCCGTATGTACCAACGCCATTGGCTTTGATGTTCCCGAACAAAGCGAACTACCTTTAGCCCGCAAAATCGCCCAAATCCTAGGCACTGATCACCGAGAGTTTGTGGTTACTCCAGAGATAGAAAGGATCCTTCCGACACTGGCCTGGCACTTAGATGAACCCCTGGCTGACTCCAGTGCGGTACCCACCTATTACGTGTGTCAAATGGCTCGTCAGAACGTCACGGTCAGTCTGTCTGGAGACGGGGGAGACGAAGGCTTTGGAGGTTATACCTTTCGTTATCTACCCCACCTCTGGGAGTGTCGTCTGCGCCAAAGACTGCCCCTTGGGTTGCGAAGTGCTATTTTTTACATTTTGGGAGAGATTTACCCCTCTTCCGCGCGGTTACCCAAAATACTGCGTCTAAAGACCATTCTCAAAAATCTGGCCCTCTCTGATGCCCAAGCCTTTTTCAGAGACCTAGTGTGGCTTGCCCCAGAAATTCGTAAAAGTCTTTATACGTCTTCTTTCATGAGTACTCTGGCAGGGTTTACCCCTTACGAAATTGTTCATCCCCTCTATGAGGGGGTAAAAGATTTAGACCCGGTCAGCCGTTGCCAATATGTAGACCTAAATCTTTATCTCCCAGAGGACGTATTAGTCAAAGTAGACCGTATGAGTATGGCTGTAGCCTTAGAAGTCCGCGCCCCCTTGCTCGACCACAAAATATTAGAATTTGCCGCCACCCTACCACTTGCGTTAAAAATCTCGGGCCGTAAGGGAAAGTTATTACTACGTAAAGCCCTAAAAAAGCGCCTACCCCAAGACATTGTTGACCAACCTAAAAGGGGTTTTGCTGTGCCTGAGGCCCAGTGGCTCCGAGGCAAGCTACGCCCCCTCGTGGAAGATATTCTCCAAGACCGCTCCCTTAGCCTTTGGGATTATCTAAGCCCCACAATATGCCGAAAATTATGGGAAAAACACCTTTCGAAAACTCAAAACCATGGTGTATTTTTCTGGGGACTAATGATGTTTGCCCTGTGGGAGAGACATTACTTGCACGGAGGTGGGTAGATGAAAGCCTTTACCATCTGGTTTACTGGTCTTTCTGGGTCTGGTAAATCTACCTTATCGAGACGGACCTATCTAGAAATAAGACGCCGGGGGCTGGCGGCAGAATTACTCGATGGAGACATAATTCGAACCAATTTTAGCCAGGAATTGGGCTTCACTAAGCGCGAAAGGGATATCAACGTCAAAAGAATAGGTTTTCTTTCGTGGCTCCTGAATAAACACGGTATTATAAGCGTGGTGGCGGCTATTGCCCCTTATGAAGACACACGCCAGATAAACCGGGCCCTAATACCCAATTATCTGGAGGTGTTCTGTAACTGCCCGCTAGAGGTGGTTGAAAGGAGGGACCCCAAGGGCCTTTATCTGCGGGCACGAAAGGGACAAATCCCCCACTTTACGGGGATCTCTGATCCCTACGAACCCCCCAAAAATCCGGAAATAGTATGCTACACCGACCGGGAAAGCATAGAAGAAAGTTTTTCTAAGATCATTTCTTATCTCGAAGAGAAAAAGCTTATACCGGCCCAGCCCTTGACTAATCTTGACCTCCAGGCGTTAGAACAAGAAGAACGCCTTTTGCGAGAACATTTGCGCCACCTAGGATTTGCCACAAAAGAATGGGAATCCCTAAACCCCTAAAAGTCCTACAATTAGGAAGTCCAACCGGCCTTTACGGCGCCGAGCGCTGGATCTTGGCCTTAATTAAGCATTTAGATCCCAAGCAGGTGCATACCTTTGTAGGGGTAATCAGAGATGATCCTTCCTTAGAGGCCCCTCTTATTAGAGAGGCCCAAAAATTGGGTTTTGAAACCATCACCATTGAGGCCTACGGCCGTTTTAACCTGGCTGCGGTGAAGACCCTACGCCGGGTGATTCAACAAAAAGGAATCCATATTTTACACACCCACGGATATAAACAGGACCTAATCGGTCTTTTGGCCACCAGAGGGACAAATTGTCGCATATTGGCCACCCCCCATGGGTGGAGCAAGGAACCAGACGTAAAGTTGTGGTGTTACGAGCTATTAAATCGCCTTACCTTCCTGTTTTTAGACGCCGTAGTACCCCTGTCTGAGGGGTTATATCAAGGCCTTTGTCGAATTCCTGGGCTGAAAAAAAGGCTCTCTCTCATACCAAATGGGGTAGACTTGACCGAAATAGCAGCCATTGATCAAGTTCCTCAGGAAATAAGAGATGCGCGCGGAAAAAGACTCTCTATTTTGGGCTATATTGGCCAACTGATCCATCGCAAGGGCGTAGACGTCCTCTTGCGCGCCCTCCACAGGCTTCCGCAAAGGGACTTTAAGGCCTTTGTCATCGGCGAAGGACCTTTACGACGAGAATTAGAGGCCTTAGCTTCATCGCTGGGCCTTTCTGATCAGGTAGTATTTACTGGTTATCGTCCAGACCGCCTAAACTTTCTCTTAGGGTTTGACGTATTTATCCTTCCCTCCCGGCTCGAGGGGATTCCACGCTGTCTCATGGAAGCCATGGGCATGGGTAAAGCAGTGATCGCTTCAGACATAAAAGGCTGCCGCTACCTTATTCCTGAAGAGGGCCTCCAGGGGCTACTCTTCCCTCCAGGAGACGATAGAGTGCTGGCCGAGAAGATAGGTTACCTGCTGGCCAACCCATCCATAAGAGAAAAATTAGGCCGTGAGGCCCAAAAATTTATAACCACCCATTACTCTGCCGCTCGTATGGCCAGAGACTATCAGGACCTCTATTTTAGACTCTTTACCTCCTTTCCCAGGTGAAATTTGTAAAATTTGTCTTATATTTGAAGGAGTCTAAAAGAGGAGGGGAAGAGCTTATGCCCATATACGAATTTTTGTGCAAAGATTGCGGTAAAGTCTTTGAAGAGATCTGTTTTTCTCGTCAAGAGATAGAAAGTGTACGCTGTCCTCATTGCCAAAGCGCTAAGGTATCCAAACTATTTGCCCCTTTTGCCCAAAAACGTTCTCCAAGTAAGACAGGCCTGGGAGCCTCCTGTTCTCTGGGAGGAAAGAGCCCCTTTTCTTGAGCCTAAAAGGGTCCTGTCGGAGACAGGACAAGTTTGAGGATAGTTAATGGATTTATTACAACAAATAATAAGTTTCTTGTTACAGACGGTGGGGCAAATGGGTTATGGGGGCATTATTTTACTCATGGCCCTCGAATCCTCTTTCTTTCCTTTCCCTAGCGAGGTCATTATTCCTCCGGCCGCCTATTTGGCCTCTAAAGGTCAATTTAATCTACTGGGGGTCATTTTTTGTGGAATATTGGGGAGCTTATTAGGCGCATGGTTCAATTACTGGCTTGCTTTACGTTTTGGACGCCCTACTTTGAAGAAATTTTTAGGACGCTATGGGAAATACTTTTTACTCGGGGAGCATACCCTGAGACGCGTAGAAATCTTTTTTGACCAACACGGGCATATTAGCACCTTTATAGGGAGATTACTACCAGGTATTAGACAATACATATCTTTACCCGCTGGGCTGGCCCGCATGCATTTTTTGCTCTTTAGCCTTTATACGGCTTTGGGAGCAGGGATCTGGGTGTGTGTGTTGGCCTTTATTGGCTATTTTGTTGGGGAAAAAGAAGATCTCCTGCACACTTGGTTACACCGATCTTCCTGGGCCCTTATAACCCTTTGTATCTTTTCTACCCTCGCCTATGTTTATCTTCGACGCAAGAGAGCCGAAAAGTAGCCCGCAATTTAAACATCTTAGTAGCGGGGAAATGTCTGGGCTCTACACCAAATTTTTGTTGTAGAAGCTGGAGTATCTCTTCTACTTGGGCATAATCTCTAGCCACTAGAGTGAACCAAATATTAAATCGGTGGCGTCTCAAGTAACAATGGGTCACCTCTGGTAAGGCAGCAATTTGTTGAGCCACCTTTTCGGCCTCTGTGGGAGGGACCGCCACGGCACAAAGGGTGGTAACAAAACCCAAACGGCGCGAATCCACACTGGCCCCCAGGTGTCTCACTATTCCACTCTGCTCAAATCTCTTAAGTCTCTCCAAGACCTCTTCTTCTGATAGACCCAGCTCTTCTCCCAGGGCCTTGAAAGGCCGCGAAACCAGGGGCAAACCCTCTTGGACTAAATCTAGCAGGCGACGATCTAGAGCTGAAAGGGCCATCTAGACCTCTATCTTTAATATCTCGTATACTTTGATCCCCTTAGGGGTGTGTACCTCCACTTCCTCTCCCTCTTCTCGTCCAATTAAAGCCCTTCCCAGGGGAGAGGTAACCGAAATCAATCCCTCCTCTACGTTGGATTCATAGGGACCTACCAGGCGATAAACCACTTCTTCGTCGGTATCCACATTGACTAAGGTCACCTTTACCCCAAATTGTACCCTTTTAGGGGGCGTCTTGGGGAGATCTACCACTTCAGCCCGGGCCAAACGATCGCTCAGCTCTTGAATGCGCCCTTCTATATGGGCTTGTTTCTCTTTTGCCGCCTGATATTCGGCATTTTCCGAAATGTCCCCATGAGCTCTTGCTTCCTCAATGGCCCGAATAATCTTTTGTCTCTCCGTAGTCTGAAGTTTTCGCAGCTCTTCCCGTAGATCATCGTAGCCCTTTCGGGTCATGGGAATACGTTCCATACCACACCTCCATATATAAAATAGACAAAAGCACCGTTATTAAAAAACGGTGCCTTTATTGGAGTACCTATCCTGTAAGGTTATTTTAGAACTTAAAACAAAGAGCTATTGCTGTGCCTAAAAATAATACCACACTTATCGCACCATTAAAGGTAAAAAAAGATAAATCTAGTCTTGAAAGATCATCAGGGCTGATAACCACTCTTTGAGCCACAAAAAGGACCAAAGTAACCGCCAACCCCAAGTAATAAGCCCAAGAAAGGTGAGCCAGCACCCCTACCATAGCAAAAAGGCCAAAGGCCATGGTATGAAAGAGTGCAGAGATAGAAAAGGCCCTTTTGCGTCCAAATTTTGCCGGTATGGAGTGAAGCCCACGCCGACGATCA
This sequence comes from Thermodesulfobacteriales bacterium, assembly GCA_026988575.1. Taxonomy (GTDB): domain Bacteria; phylum Desulfobacterota; class Thermodesulfobacteria; order Thermodesulfobacteriales; family Thermodesulfatatoraceae; genus JALSKZ01. The sequence continues at coordinate 18,071 of JALSKZ010000083.1, forward strand.
TATTCTTCGTCCAAACAGGCATAGAGGATATCAAAACCAGCCACCCAAAAAAGGACCCCCAAAGAGAGCACAACAGGTAAGAAAGCCAAAGAGCCTTTCACCGCCACCCAGCCGGCTAGAGGGGCCAAACCAATGGCCAACCCTAAAAATACGTGACAAAGCCAGGTAAACCTTTTGGTATAAGAATAGGCCAAAGTAACCCCCAAGGCGATGGGAGAAAGTTTAAAGGCCAAGGGATTCAGCCCCCATGTACACAGGAAGAAAAAGAGGACCGAAGTCAAAAAGAGGATCCACGCGTCTCTTAGCTTTACCTCTCCGGTAACCAGAGGCCGTGTCCTGGTACGGGGGTTTTCGGCGTCAAAAGGTAGATCCACTATACGATTAAAGGTCATGGCTGCGGTTCGAGCCCCCACCATGGCTCCCAAAATAAGCAGGGCCTGTCTGGGGGTGGGCCAACCACCAGCAGCTAAAAAAGCCCCGGTATAGGCAAAGGGTAGAGCAAAAATGGTATGTTCAAATTTTATCATTTCTAGAAGGATCCTCAGGTTACGCCACACATTATCCTCCTTTAACTGGTTTTCATTCACCCCATCGTTTCATCTCGGGTACTTCAATACCCATAAAGGAGACCAAACGCTGCACAAAGTATTCTATAAGATGATCTAGACTGAGCGGATTATGGTAAAAGGCCGGCATAGCTGGAAAGATAACTGCTCCGGCCTCGGCAACCCTCACCATATTACGCAAGTGAATCAGATTGAGAGGAGTCTCGCGAACGACCAAAATGAGGGGCTTTTTCTCTTTTAGCACGGCATCGGCAGCGCGGTGCATTAAATTACGAGCTGATCCTTGCGCTATAGCCGACAAGGTCCCCATGGTACAGGGTATTATCACCATCGCGTCATAAGGGGCTGAACCACTAGCAGGAGGGGCCATAAAGTCATCTTCCCCAAATATCTGATCTACCATTTGCGCCAGGTCCGGCAGTCCAAGCCCTGTTTCTAAAGATAATACCTTTTGTCCGGTAGTAGAGACGATTAAATCTACCCTAACCCCTTTGGCCCGCAAAAGTTTTAGTAGAGCTATGGCGTAAGGCGCCCCGCTGGCTCCGGTTATACCCACCAAAAAACGCCTGGACATCAACCTGCCTCCTTGATCCGCTGCGCCTCTTGACGGGCCAACAGGTCACAACGCTCGTTTTCCGGATGCCCGGCATGGCCCTCAACCCACTGCCAACTTACCTGATGTTTCCTGACCAGGGCCCCTAATTCCTCCCAAAGATCTCTATTTTTAACAGGCTTGCCCGCTGCTGTACGGAAACCGTTTCTTTGCCAACGAGGTAACCACTTGGTAATACCATCCATCAGATAGCGTGAATCTGTAGTGATCTTCACCCGTGAAGGGGCTTTCAGGGCCTTAAGGGCGGCAATAGCTGCTTTGAGTTCCATACGGTTGTTAGTGGTATGGCGCTCTCCCCCACGGATTATCTCCTCTCTGTCCCCAAAGCGCAAAATAGCAGCAAACCCCCCGGGACCTGGATTACCTAAACAAGCACCATCTACAAATATTTCCACTTCCGCAACATCCTCTTGGGTTTCTTCTGTACCTTGACGATAAAATTCGCGCATTATTTGTACTCCCGAACTGGTACCCAAACGGGCGGCTCCGGCCTCCAAAAAGGCCCGAGCCTGGGCCCAGGTGCGTATACCCCCAGCAGCCTTTACCATGGCTCTACCTGCAGCTAGGGAAACCAAGAGCCGAACATCTTCTAAGGTAGCTCCTTTAGGACCAAAACCCGTAGAAGTCTTTAGGAAATGCACTCCTGCATCTACCAGAACAGAGGCCAGGGTCCTTTTTTCGTCCTCCTCAAGCAGCCCACATTCCATAATGGCCTTAATGGTTACTCCCGGTAGTATAGATAATATTTCTTTCATCTCTGCCGCGATCAACTCTAAACGGCCTTCTTTTAACCAGGCCAGATTTATAACTATATCAAGCTCCTGGGCACCTGCAGCCACCGCCTGACGGGCCTCATATACCTTTACCGCCGTAGTTTGATAACCCAAAGGAAACCCAATCACTGTAGAGACCTTAACCGGCGAGTCTTTTAATAGGGCCTGTGCTAAAAAGACAAAACTTGGAGGCACACAGACCGAAGCAAAACCATATTGGCGGGCTTCTGCACAAAGCCTCTCTATCTCCCTTGTCGTGGCTGTAGGAGAAAGTAGAGTATGATCTATAAAAGGTGCTGGATTAAAGGAGGTTTCTGCTCTCATGGATAAATATTATCCCATCTTTCTCAAAATAGAGCAAAGGCTATGTGTCGTCGTAGGAGGGGGAGCAGTAGCAGAACGAAAAGTTAAAGGGCTCTTAGAGGCCGGGGCCAGGGTGAAGGTTATAGCCCCAGAGGTCACCGAAGAGCTTGCTAACCTGGCTATCCAGGGCCAAATAGAGTTATACCAGCGCCCTTTCCAGCCTGGAGACTTGGAAGGAGCCTGGCTGGTATTTGCGGCTACAAACCAGCGCGAGACCCAAGAGGCCGTGTCCCAAGAGGCCCAAAAAAAGGGTATCCCTTGTAACATAGCCGATGATCCCCAGGGCTCAAGTTTCATTGTGCCCTCCGTAGTAAGACGAGGACGGCTACAAATTGCCCTTTCCACCTCTGGAGCAAGCCCGGCTGTGGCCCGAAGGCTCAGGGAACAACTAGAAGACCTCTTTGGCCCGGAATATGAAGAATTTCTGGCCCTCATGGCCCGTTGGCGTAAGGAGATCTTGAACCAGGACCTACCACCCGAAAAAAGACGCCAGATCTTTGAGTTACTGGCCTTGGCCCCTATCCCCCTCTGGCTAAAGAGAAAAGAACACGTCCACCTAAGAAATATGGCTAAAAATCTGGGGCTTTCCATGGACTAGATACTAGATATTTTCTTGCAAGAGACGAAGCCCCTTTTCTTTGAATAGTTCCCATAACAACCGAAACGCAGGGGTAAAAATATCCGGATCCTTCTGCAAAAGTCTTTCCACCTCTTCCATGGTAAAAAAACGACCTGTTTCTATCTCTCTCGGGTCTGGAACCGGCTTTTTATCAGTCACTCCCATATAAAAGGCCACAAACTCCCACCCTGTTTCCGCACAGGCTTCTATTTCAGCAACCTCTAGGAGATTACAAAGTATATTAAGCTCCTCTTGGAGTTCACGCCGAGCGGCTATTAAATAAGGCTCTCCAGGAGAAACGTGTCCCGCAGCCGAAGAATCCCATAAACCTGGATGCTCGTCTTTATGAGAAGCCCGCTTTTGTAAGAAAATATCTCCCTTTTTTGAAAAGATGAACACGTGGACGGCCCGATGACGAAGTCTTTGATGATGAATTTCTCCCCGTGGCAAAAGGGCCAGTACGCGCCCGTGCTCGTCTACGACCTCTAAAATCTCCTTGCTCGTGGTTTGGGGATTGTCTCTATATCGTCGTCCTCTTTTCATAGACGGTGGCGATTTTACCCCTCCTTTCTAAAAGGGAACAACCAAAACGTAGTTAGATAAATCTAAAAAAAGAGACCTGAAAGCCGATTAAAAACCGCAAAAAAACAAAAATGAAGCCACATCGTTAGAAATGTGCAAAGCCCCCTTCTACCTCAGATATTACAAGAAACAAAAATAGGTTCCTTGAAACATGCTTGCCGCAAACGAAGTGAAATCTTTTTGTCGTTGCAAGTACCGCCTTTTCTCGTCACGGCAAGGCACAAAGTGCCGAAACAATCTCCAGAGAGCACCTCGTCGGCCCTTGCAGGCCTCCTCGTGACAACCAGGGTGGAACGAAAAATAGGAACGGATCCTGAACAGACACTCTCTTATTTAACCATTTAGTTTAAGGCCTACGAAAGAAAAATTGTCACATATCCCTAATTCCTGCAAAGATCAGCCTTTATTAAGGCCTTCTAAAATAAGGGCCCCTTCCCCTTACGAAAGGATTTACGCGTTTTCCTTGGAGACCTCCTTGGAAATTATTTTCACTCCCCGTTTAAGGGGGGCCTTCATATACTGTCCCCATTTCGAGGTCCAGTTTGTATCAATAAAATTTGACGAGGCCCCCAAAAAAGGGGTAAATCATTCTCATGGTACATGTGATCCGTTTCCAAAATGTTTTATCCTACAAAGAGGCCGAAGTAGATTTTTATACGTCCACCAAACAAGAAATTTCGTTACTTTCTGCATTCACACGCGGCCTTTCTCCCTTGGCAGCTATTTTTGGCAATAACGCCAGTGGTAAAAGTAATTTTATAGAGGCACTAGCTATCTTCAAAAGGTTAGTAATTGATTCTTTTAAAGAAGGGAAGCTCTATTATTTTCCCCATCTAATGTTACATAATAAAGACTCATTATTCGAAATAATAATAGAAGTCGACGGTCATTTATATCATTACTATCTACGTTACAATCAAAAATCAGTTATTAAAGAATCCTTATCAATACGCAAACCAAAAAAACGATTTAGACGCATATTCTTAAGAGAAGGAAAAAGGCTTAAAATAGGTGATAACTTTAAGCGTAGTTTCCCTTTAAAGAAAGAAGAGGTAGACTGTTCTTATTTGGCTCTACCATATTTATATCACTCGGGCTTTAAACCGGTAAACCCCATATATAATTTTTTCCAGGATATGATTATTTATCTCCCCGGCAAGGGAGAAACTACCCCTTTATTTGAAAAGGCCTTAATACAAATTCAAAAAGGACCACCAGAACTTATCCAATTCACCCGACGTATTTTGGAAATGGCCGATATAGGTATAAAAGATTTCCTGATGTCTCAAGAAAGAAAGGCCTTTAGAGGCATAGAATTTATCCATACCTTTAGCGAAGAACAAAAAATTCCCCTTTCTTTTTACGAAGAAAGTACCGGTACGGTTATTCTATTTCTCTTAAGTCCCCATTTTTACCAGGTCTTACGAAAAGGCTCGCTTATGGCCTTAGACCAGATAGACGGAAATATCCACCCTTGGACGTGGGAAAAAATCCTCAATTTATTTCGTTCTCCAGCCAAAAATGTCTCTCAAGCCCAACTATTATTTTCTACCCATTGTCCTTCTGTCATGGATTCTCTGCAAAAAGAAGAATTGTGGCTAGTAGAAAAAAGGCAGGGATTTAGCGAAATTTACAGTGCCAAAGACTTTGTAGATCTCAAAAAGAGTGCTGATTTAAGACGTCTTTATCTTTCAGGAAAACTGGGAGCCGTACCGGGAGGATAGATGTCACGTAAAAGTCGGCGCAGATGGCGCCGTCTAAGGGAAAGTATCTGCCTGGTAGTAGAGGGGTGTACCGAAGAGAGTTATTTTTATTTCCTCCAGGGACGATTTCCTGAAATCTTCCGGGCTAAAGTGACCCTAAAGATTCACGATGCCCACGGAGGATCTCCGCTTCATATCCTAGAGGAAGCCCGACGCGAAAACCAAAAGGGACATTTTGACCATGTATATCTCGTCTATGATTTTGACCGGCCGGAGGCCCCAGAAGCCCAGAAAAAGGCCCTTAAAGAGGGTTTTGAGGTATACGGGGCCAGACCTTGTTTTGAAAGATGGCTGTTGGCCCACTTCACCACCCAAAATGTACGGGAAATAGCGCAGAAATGTCGTTTTTTTGTAGAAAAAGTACGTCTTGTAGTGCACGGATACCGAAAGGGACACTGCCCAGCATTGGAACGTGCCTTACAAGAAAGACTCGAAGAAAAGCTTGCTCGGGCGCGTAGACAAATCAAGACTTTCGATCAATTATTGAGTGCTCTATACATAGAAGTAGGTAAAGTGCTAGAGGAAAAAGACCCAAAATAGGCCCTAAACACTAGTTTAAACCTAGCTTTTTCTTTAGAAACCAAAATTTTAATTTTTGTTTTAAATTTTTGTTACCCTTTGGTAAGTAACCCAAATAAAGCTTCTTAAGATAAATATCTAGTTGGAGATAATATGGTACAGGTCTAATCCCTGGCCTGTTTAATAATAAGCGCACGGTTTCTATAGCAGCCAATGCACTACACAAATAACAAGTAATAACAGAAGCTGGGCCTCTTTGGGCTTTTAAATTAATATCATCAAAATTTAAATACCTTAAAAAAAACGGCTTTGGAGCTAAGCCCAGGGCAAAAAGCAAGGCCTTTTCGGAAAGCGACATATCACTTTTTATGGCAAAATATTCTTCGAAAGAAGGGCTTGTTTGCGGATCAAAGACCAAAAGAGAGGCATTAAAGCCTAAAGGAGCAGCCGTAACTACCGGGATACCCTTTTCTTTGGCCTTGTTATAAAGTAAAGAACGTGCTTCAAAGGCAAAAAATTCTACCCCATCAACTACTACGTCGACATCTTCCAAAAAAGCCTCGATATTATCTTGGTTAATCCCTTCACGATATATCTCCATCCGAAGGAAGGGGTTTATCTTAAAGGCCTCTTCGGCAAGGACATCCACTTTGGGCCGGCCTAAATCAAATATTCTAGCCCCATATTGCCTGCTAATGTTTTTGGGTTCAAACGTATCAAAATCGGCAATCTTGAAACGCCCAATACCCGTCCTGACTAGACTTATCAGGTGCGACCCCCCTACTCCACCCATACCCGGGATAGCCACCGTGGCCTGACGCAACTTCTCTTGTTCTTGAGGAGAAAAAAGCCCTTGGTGGCAAATAAAGGCCTCAGACCAAAAATCATCCTCATTAAATATGCCGTATCTGTTGAGTATAGAATAAAAAGCATCCATCGCTTGCTATCACCCTACCTCTACTCCAGGTTCCCTGCCCAAGATATCCAAGCTTAAAAGCGTTACCTTTTAGCACTGTCTACTCGAGCCTCCGCTTGACTTGCCCACACACCACAACAGCCTTACGTCAATTAACAAATATCGCCTGTATCTTTTATATCTTAACAAGAAGCCCTGAATTTTTCATATTGTTACTTTTAATCTTATCGGACCTCCTTTGAACGATCTTGAAAAGAGAAACATATTATAATTGTTAAGATTTGGACTAAATTAGCCAAAAAATTGATTCCCTTCCTTAGAAAAATTACAAAAATAATCTTTCTGATACCGCTCTAAAACTATCTCCGTAGGGATACAAAACAGATGACACTTAAACCAAGTCATTTGAACCAAGTCATAGGGGATAAACACTATTTTAATCATGGAAGGGAGCGTAAGGGTGTATAAACAACCCCATGAAATCGCTACGGCAAGCTTTCGCTTGCCTCGCGATGACCAGGCAGAGGGTCATGCCGAGGCTTCGGAAAGGAAGCCGAAGCCATCTCAGAGAACGTAAGGGACCATAATGCCAATCTGTTGTAATAAATGCGCCCATTAACACATCGCTCATCACTAACCAGATAAAACCATCGATAATTAAGCAGCAAAATCGATATGAGACCTTTGCAAAATTGTGGAGATCAGTATTGCAAGCACAAGCGCAAGGGATCCGTTCCCATTTTTCGGAATGAAAAATGGGAACGGATCCTCAAACGGACCTTAAGAAAAGGTGTTTTGCAAAGGTCTCAATATAAATTGTCGTATTGGTTATCTAATAAAAATTTATTATACTGTTCTAATAATATATCCTCTGGAAGTTTATCTTTAAAAAAGAAATTACAATAATTAATACCATATTTATTATGAGCAAATTTTTTATACAATCTCTCCTTAATCGTATCTAAATCTAAACGATATAATATAGCCGGTGCTCCATTTAAATGTGGTAAGTTGACATAACCCCCTATTTTTTCAAACAAGAAAAATTTTTCGTAAAAAAATCCGTGTTTTGGATGTACTTCTATAATGATATCGTTATACCCTCTATACATACTCAATTTAAAAGCCATACGAAATAAGCGCATCAATATGGGAATATTTAACGTACAGGCTAATCTTGAAAATTCTACAATTTTTCGCCCTTTTCTCATTAAATCGTCAATTACAGATTCATACACTTTAATACTCGGCAATTCCTGCTCTTCACTAAATATAGGAGTTAAAGTAGCAATAACCTGGCCATTATTTTCAGCATATAATACCGTCTTCTTATAATTTAATTCTTTTCTTAAAAACTCTTCTTTAGATTCTTTTACGAGACCCTTCTGATAATAACGTTTATATACTAGAGAATAGGCCTTTTTATATTCTTCAAAATCTCTAGCTAACTTAATATGCGTAGCATTTTGATAATGTTCGTCCAACTCTTTTTTTATCTTCAACAAATAAAAAGTCAATATACGAATCAAGAAAGGGGGATTTAATTTAACTTTGTTTAAAGCTAGCATTTACAATCCTCCGTCAATTTTTATGGCAATTTCCTTTTTGGTCCTGCTCTTCCTACAAAAGAAAAGCAAAAATTAGACCAGAACCTTAAAGGCCAAATCTTGGAATTTAAATTAAATATTTTTTGAATTATGTATAATCATTTAGAAAAACACCTATTTATGACTAAAAATATTGCTTTAAAGGAAAAAACCAGGGCTAATAATAAAATGAAGTAGGTAGACATTACCCAGCAATGTATCAAAAAGCATACATATCCTCCTGCAAAAGTCACTTTTCTTACCCTTTTAAATATCTTTGACACTCTAACTGTTATCTTTTAATTAAATTCAATGGAACTTTCTATCGGCCCAGGCCATGACCATAACCTTGTTCAAAAGCCAGCTTTTTTGTACTCCTAGGAGGAATAAATAAAAATCAAAGGTATAGCTACGATATGAAGCAAGAGACGGATCTTGAGAGGGATAAACATTTTATGCGCGTGGCGTTAAAAGAGGGTTATAAGGGGTTAGGTCGTACCTCACCCAACCCCCCTGTCGGGGCGGTAATCGTTAAAAACGACAAAATTGTAGGCAAAGGCTATCATCACCGAGCAGGCACTCCTCACGCCGAGATAAACGCCTTAAAAGAGGCCGGAGAGGACGCAAGGGGAGCTACTCTCTATGTAACCCTTGAACCTTGTAATCACTATGGCCGCACCCCTCCTTGCACTAAGGCCATACTGGAAGCAGGTATAAGACGCGTAGTAATTGGTTGTCGAGACCCCCATCCCCTGGCCCAGGGGGGGGCAGAGTTTCTAAAAAGCCAGGGCGTTTATGTGACTTCAGGGGTCTTAGAAGAAGAATGTATTGATCTGTGCAGGTTTTTTCTCAAGGCCACCAAAACAGATCTCCCCTGGGTAATAGCCAAAATTGCTATGAGCTTAGACGGTGCCATTGCCACACGCACGGGAGACTCTAAATGGATCACCGGCGAAGAAGCGCGCCGGTATGGTCATAGATTGCGCAATATAGTAGACGCCATATTGGTGGGACGTAGGACCGTCCAGCTAGACGATCCCTCTCTCAATTGCCGCCTAAGAGGAGGGCGCGACCCAGCCCGTATCATTTTGGATACACACCTCTGTCTAGATCTAAAATACAAGATATTTAACCTATGCTCCAAGGCTCCTACTATTGTAGTTTGTGGAAAAAGAGCCTCCCTAGACAGGGAAAAGGCCTTTAAAGATAAAGGCATCACGGTGTGGCGTCTCCCCGAAGAAAACCAACGGGTTTGTTTACTTTCTTTACTGAAAAGGCTGAAAAACGAGGGATATTTAAGTCTCTTAGTCGAGGGAGGAGCAGAAGTGCACGGTACCTTTTTTGATAAAGGTCTGGTGGACGAAATATATTTCTTTTATGGCCCGGTGATAATCGGCGGCCGAGAGGCCAAAAGACCTATCTTAGGTCAAGGAATAGACCAATTACGTAAGGCCCTTAGACCTTATAAAATCTCTATGAGACGTTTAAAAGACTCCTTTTTGCTCCACGGACAGATCAGTAATATACAAACACTTTAAGCTATTCAACGCGCCAAAAATCAATCTTCTGGAGAGTAAGGGTTACATTTGTATTGGAAGAGGATATTTGGCTGAGCATACCCGCTAGAATGGCCTTTGTGGGATCTCCTTCAGGTAATTGTTCATACCATTTCTGGATATCATCTACCGTAAGACCTTCCATATGATGAGACCCTGTGATATGAATCTTTTCCGTAAAAGTAATATCACTTGGATCTCCTATAGGATCATCACTATGGGCGATAATGCCTACCTTGCGTACTTCATCTCCACTAGAACCCGTGGCGTGCCATTTCCCCAAGGTTATATCTCCATCACTCCATATCAGTAAATTATTGCTCTCTTTACCGGTATAATGGATATTTGCATCAGAGGCATCTATTCCATTTTTAGATACCAGAAAAATATTGGCTTTTTGTTCGGCCGTGGAAAAACCCGTAACGTGAATAAAATGATCAGTATCGGATTTTATCTCGTCACCAGCATAAGCGGTAATATTGTAAGTATCTGCCTTCCCATGATGTTCTATCTCTGCCTTATCTTCAAAAACTACATCTTGATTGGCAAACAAAGCCACGTCAAATATAGGATTGTTACCGTGTTCATCTAGTTTTTCATCAACAATAATATCCTTATTAGCAAAAACCACAAATTGATCGTTGGTTATTTCTACATTCTTATCTATTTTTACATCATTACCACAAATAACTACTTTACCATCACCATTAATATCAACTAAATTCGTGGAAGACAAAGATATATCTTTAGAAAAATCACCAACATCGCACTCGCCTGCATAATTAGTAACATCGAAAGATATAGATTTTACCGAAGGAGTAGGAGCTTCATGATGAACAAATTTTACATTCCAACTATTTACTGTATAATCCTGGCCATAAGAAAGATTATTAATATCACTCGGATTAACCCCCACAGCTTTATCAATCTGAAAACCACTTGCGGCCCATATTTCTAAAAGAGAATCGAACGCATTAGGAATTTGCATTTTAGCTGTATTAAATTTACCATCAGTTGCGAAGGGTACGAAAGGAACATTTTTCTTTACTACAATTCGAACTACAACAACTTTAGAAGCTCCATTGCAAGTACCTGTAGAGTCAATTTCCCATGTCTCTTCTAATCCATCTTGATCAACTTTTTGGTAGGTTACATTATACTGAGCTTGGCCTAGAGCCCCACTGAAATTGATAGTCTGGTAATTATTTAAAAGACGAGCCAATCCACGTTGAGCACCAGCTTGAGCCGCAGCTAAAGCCATTTTAGCATCTTTAATGTTTCGGGAAAAGACATTTTCATTAGTAACTAGGTAAGAAGCAGAAATCCCAATAATCATAAGTAGGGCAATAATACCTAACACGGCAACAATCACTATCCCTTTCTTATTATACATTTTTTAACCTCCTATTGCCAATTATGGCATAAGACCACATTAGAAATTTCTATATCTTTGGTACCCAATATAGACGGAATACGCACCTTTACATTATAAGCAATAATTGGTTTATTTAAGTTGACATTAAAATCTAACACTGTAATCTCAGGAGGCAAAATAGTACTAGACTGTGTTGTTCCATTAGCGTCTTTATCAACCGACCTTATCAACTGATTATTAGAAAGATAGTAATCGATTTCATAATTACAGGACGGTTCATTATCACTCCATTTTTTATCTTCACAACCCGACTTTTCATAATCAACAAATTTTATAGATAGTTCCTTAGCAGAACTATCCCACATTACCGGTTCACCAGGACCATCATAATGGTAACCCGCTTTTAAAATATCGTGATCTAAAATTTCCGAAATATACAATAAAGATGATTCACTTCTTTGAAATAAAAAACTGGCGTACAATTTGGAATAAAATTTATTAAAAATATAAGCTATACTGGATAATAACAATACAGATATAAACAAAGATATTAACAATTCTACCAAAGAAAATGCTCTTTTATTACTCATTACCATTCACCCTTAATTGATGTTATTGATAGATTACCCTGATAATCTTGATATTGAAACTGAACATTAACTATAAGTTTTTTAGTTATAGAAGTATCTGGTCCATCCAATACTTGCCAGGAGATAGAATTATCTCCTTTAAAATTAATACCACAACAAGAACCGTCATCGTTAGCACAAGAATGGTTACCTATTGACAGACAACTATCACTAAAAGATTTGGCCATTAAGTTTTGCATAACAAAATTTGCTTTCAATAATGACTGAAATCTCTCCTCATTTATACGTTGGTATTTAAAGACATACATAGCATTCGCGGAAAGCGCAACGAATGATAAAACAAAAATAAAAAGTGCTACTAAGACTTCAACTAATGTAAAACCATGTATAGAAGTATTACTCCTCAAGACGAATCCCTCCATTGAGATTAATTACTATTCTATAAGTCTTTCCAAAGGCATTAAAAGTAATAGTACCGTTCTCCTCTGGCAAAGTATTGGATAAAAAATCAAGACTAGAACCAAAATTTTCTGAAATAGATACACCTGATGGTAAATTTACTATTTTTTTGGGCGTAACACTGCTACTGGGAGCATATATTTCGTATTTATTTGAATAAAACTTAATAGTTGCAGAATTATATTTTAAGGCTAAACTTCTAACCCACTGGATATCTGAAATAAACTGTTCTACCAAACTTTTGGCCTGCGCATATTTCATTCTATTAGTAATATTTGATACAGCAATACCTGCTATAATAGCTATAATAGCCATTACTAAAATAAGTTCTAATAACGAAAAACCTCTTTTCATATTTAAATCCCAAACTATTTATTTAGAAAATTATTAATGTTTTTATCTATATTTAGGTATCGGACCTTAACGGCAGGAACTTTCGTGAAAAAATCGTGAAAGGATAATCAAAAAGATCTATATAAAAGGACGGAAAAAATGGCTCCTTTTTTTATCTTAAGATGCCAGCCAATCTTTTCGGTCAATAACCGCGCGATCTTAAGCCCTATACCGGATCCCCGAGGAACCGTAGTCTTGATATCATTGGCCAAAAAAATATAAATATTTTTACGACAAATCCCTACTCTAATATAGAGAAAACTATTTGCATATTTAAAGCTATTCTCCAACAATAAAAAAAGTATGGTTCTCAAAATAATTAGAGGAGCATAAACTTCGAT
>JALSKZ010000084.1 GCA_026988575.1 Thermodesulfobacteriales bacterium
GTAGCCCCTTCCACCCAGAATCAGGCTTTAAATGCCCTGGTGTTCTTTTATCGCCAGGTGCTCGAAAAAGAAATTGATCCTTATATTGACGCCGTAAAGGCTCGAGAGAGAAGAAGGCTTCCGGTGGTGCTAAGCCGGGAAGAAGTGGAGGCCGTGCTCTCGGAACTTGAGGAAACCTATTATCTAATCTGTGCCCTCATGTATGGAGGGGGTTTGAGAGTAAGTGAGACGGTAAGACTCCGGGGAAAAGATCTGGATTTTGAACGAGGCTTGATCACAGTATTTTCCGGCAAGGGAGACAAAGACCGGGTAACTGTGTTCCCTCGGAAATTAACCCCAGAACTTGAGGTTCATCTTGCCAAAATCCGAGAGATTTACCATCAGGATCAGACCTATGGATAGAAAAATACAACAGAGAGAGGCCGCATCAAGGGAAATACTGTAATGGACGGACACCAATGGAGACATTTTTAGCAAATGTGCCCTTGGCAAAGGAGTAGATCTATTCTAATGAAGAAGAGATTTTCACAATCTAACCAGGTCTGACAAGGTGGCTCTTGGGAGGGTGACTGTCAGATAAAGTCTAAAGTTTTACAATTTATTGATAGTCAAGCTCTTTTCAGATCCAACATTAAAGCCCTTCACTACTCGTTGCACCTGACCGTCATTCTGATGAGGCTTTCGGCCTTGCTCCATGGCGGCAGGTTAGCTTGGTCGTTAGGAGTGATAAAAGCGAATGATCGACATGTTGCTCAAAACAACGGGGATATGGTTTGTTATTGTTTTTGCGGCCATTATGAATGGCACACTTAGAGAGAAAATTCTAGTGCCCATAATTGGATCTAATCTGGCGTTGCCTCTAAGCGGTATCTCATTGGCGATTATTGTTTTTGTCGTCTCATTACTTGTTATTCCATTTATCGGGGCATCAGAACCAAAAATATATTTTGCAATCGGTTTGTTTTGGGTGGTGCTAACGTTGCTATTTGAATTTATTTTTGGACACTTTGTTGCAGGTAAACCTTGGAAAGATATTATGCAAGTGTTCAATCCTAAAGAAGGAGATTTATTCATCGTGGTTCTGTGTGTTACCGCAATCTCGCCATGGTTAGCGGCAAAGATAAGAGGTTTATTTTAAGTAGGAGCCTTTTAGGGTAAAAAGCTGATTAAACGGCCTGAGACATAGAGACCACACCCCCACACCTTACCGGCACATTTGATAATAACGTATCCTTCAGAGAGATCCGCTTGATAAGACATTTTGCGTTGGCGCCGTAGCCGATCCAGCTCCGCAGGGCTCAACTCGACGATATTTTTGGTGGCTAGCGAACCAAACCTCTGTAGGGCCGTGGAAGTGGGTTTCAAAAAGCGCGACACCCGTCGGGTAAACAAAAGTCCTACGGTTTGTACACGCAGGCCTTGAAGGGGTTTAAAATCTGGTGGCTCTACAAAGAGCCAGTAATTTTTAGAGGTGGAAAGCAGGACATAACCGTCAAAGGCGGTTTTGGGAATACCAAAGCGTTCTTCCCAAAAAGAAAGGACCTTGTCCCGCTCTTCTAGGCTGACTACTCGTGGCCATACGGCTTGTTGATGTATCTTTTTGCGTCGGGCCTTTTTGCGCTTTACCATCAGACCAACCTCTGTATCTTGGCCACAAAAAAACCCACTGATTCAGTCTCGTGGGGGAAAAATCGTGCGGTGTAGCGGAGATCTGGATGTAATATCTTGCCTTCCCACTCGGTAAGCCCCTCGTGGTGCTTTTGGGGATATTGCTGGGCCACGATCTTGGCCTGTCTTTTCCGCAACAGGTAATCTACTACTAGTTCGTTTTCGTCAGGATTTATGGTACAAGTGGAATATACCACCACACCCCCCACCTTTACTAAGTCAAAGGCCCGCAGAAGGAGCCCCTTTTGGATAGCCGGCAAGTTGGTGTGTCCTTCTTTTTGGTAGAGTAGTTCTCCCTCATAGCCTTGACGATACCGTCCCTCTCCCGAACAGGGGGCATCTACCAGGACCTTATCGAAGGGAATACCAAAAGGAAATTCTTCTCCCCGGTAAACAGTGGTAAGGGCACTGGCTACGCCTAGCCTTTTCAAATTGGCCACCAAGGCTGTGAGGCGATCAAGTCGGCGATCATTAGCCACGATAACGGCCTTATCTCCGGTGAGTTGGGCTATTTGAGTTGTCTTACTACCTGGAGCAGCACACAAATCCAGGATTTGTTCGCCAGGCTTGGGGTCTAAGGCCAAAACGGGTAAGGCACTGTTTAAGGTCATAGGGTAAATATAACCCAGATAGTACTCTTCGGTATTGCCCAGGGGGAAATCCCTAGGTTCTACCCGGTAAAAAAGAGGCATGTGCTCCACAGGCCTTATTTTTACCCCTTGACGCTCAAGACCCTCTATGACCAAAGAAGGGTCTGGACACTTGAGATTGTTTAGCCGGAAATAGAGCGGCAGATCCTGCCTGAGATGGGCCAGAAAATCCGAAAAATCAGGAATAATACGTCGATATCTAGAAAAATAGCGTGGTGCTTCCGTTAGCGTAACCATTTTCTTTAAATAACCTGTAAAGATCGTGATGTTTAGGTAAAATAAGGTCTGCCTCGCGTAAATGTTCGGGAGGAAGGGTGGTGGTCAGGGCTATACAAAATAGGCCAGCTCCTTTGGCGGCCTTGATACCTGCAGGCGCATTCTCTACGGCCAAAGCCCTGTCTACCGGAACCTTAAGCCCTTCTACAGCCCTTAAGTAAGGTTCTGGGTGGGGTTTTCTCCTTTGTACTTGGTCTCCTGTAAGTACAAACTGGAAGAGAAGGAGTAAATCTTTGGGCAATATCTCTTGTAGTATTTCCTGGTGAGAACTAGTTACCAAGGCCAACCTTTTGCCCTGTCTCTTTAACTCGGCCAAAATATCAGGCACTTCGGGAAAAGGCCTTACTAACCGGCAGTATTTAAGGTTAAAAATGCGGCGTTGTAAGGCTAATACCTTTTGAAAGAGCTCTTTTGTGGGGCTTACCCCCTGGTCTTCAAATATCTTGCAGGCGGTTTCGGCCTCTATAGCCCCTTCATGTAGATAAAGCGTCTCTTCCGGTACTTGGAGGCCAAACTCCCTAAAGGCCTCTTGCCAGGCCTTGACGTGCCAGGGCATACTGTCCACTATCACTCCGTCCATATCAAAACAAAGGGCCTCAGCCTCTGGTGCCTTCATTTCAGGCCTAACCTCTCTTGGGCGGTGTCTAAATCAAGACCTTCTATATAGATGTCTTTTTGTCTCGAAAGGTCTCCACGTACTATGCTTATAGCCGAGCGCGGTACTTTTAATACTCGGGCTAAAAATTTTCTCAAGGCCTCGTTGGCCTTCCCTTCTATAGGGGGAGCTGTTAAGCGAATCTTTAACTTATTTCCGTAACTCCCGACTATTTCGTCTTTTTTGGCTTTTGGTTGTAGATGGATATGTAACATTATACCGTTTTTGTAAGGTTTAAGCATGGTGATAGTATTAGACCTCTAGCTTTTCTAAAAAGTTTTGCCAAGAACTAAGCATAGCTTTTAGTTCCAGCAAGAGGCGTTGTTTTTCTTGACGAAGGTTTTCGATATCGGCTCTGATCTTTTCGCGTTCCTGTTCGGCCTGGTTTAATAGACGTTGGGCCTCTTCTTTGGCCTGAGATACGATAAGAGCGGCTTCTTTTTCTGCCTGGTCCTTTACGGTTTCGGCACATTTTTCGGCCTTTATCAACGTCTCCCGGATGAGCTTTTCTTGGTCCCTTAGGGTCTCTATTTCTTTCTGAAGTCTGGCCACTTCGTCTTTTAGGGAATTGTTTTCTTTTTGGAGTTCTTTTAGGGCCTCGGCTACCTCTTCCAAAAAAGACTCTACTTCGTCTTTGTTGTAGCCAAAAAGGCCTGAAGAGAAGGTCTTTTCCTGGATATCAAGGGGTGTAATGCTCATTTTTTACCTCATTAATTCAAAGGAGAATTGGTAAAGTACAGGTATTAAAAATTGTTTTAAAAATTCTATGGCCAGAATAGCAATCAAAGGTGATAAATCGAGCCCCCCTAGGGGAGGGATAAAACGTCTGATCCGGTAAAGTACAGGTTCTGTAATACCATAGAGGAAGCGGACTATAGGGTTAAAGGGATCGGGATTTACCCAGGAGAGTAGGGCGCGTATGATGATGATCCACATGTAGATAGTAAGGGCGGTATCCAGGACCTGCGCCAGAGCTTTTAAAAAATAGGCCACTACAAACATGTTTGCCTCCTAGCGTTTTAAACGTTATCGACCAACCAGAACAAATGGCTAACCACGACCAAAGGGACAGAGGGGAAAACGGCAATCTTTACAATTATAGCAGAGTCCTCCATGGCCCAGGGCGGCAATGTCGGTTTTGGTCAACTTTTCTCCACAAATAATCCGGGGCAAAACGAGATCTAAAACAGTGGTTCGGTAGTACATCCCGCAGGCGGGGACTCCTATAATCGGTATGTCTTGGTAGTAGGCTAAAAGGAACATAGCCCCTGGTAATACCGGACTTCCGTACGTCACTATGTGGGCCGGGAGATCGGCTACCGCAAACCTGGTTACGTCGTCAGGATCCACCGACATGCCTCCGGTGACCAAGACGAGCTCTGCCCCCAGGCCTAACACCTGTTCCAAGGTTTTTTTGATAACGTGCTTATCATCTGGACAAAAACGGACGGCAAGCACGTCGAGAGCAAAGTGCTTAAGTTTAGGGAGTAGGGCAGGGGCAAAGGCGTCTTTAATACGGCCGTAATAGACTTCATTGCCCGTGATAACCAGGGCTGCCTTTTTGATGGCCGGTCTTTTTACCCTTATTAGGGGGCCGTAAAGGTCTATTATCTTTTGTATCTCTTCTAAAAGACCCCTTTTTACTACCAAGGGAATGGCCCGCCCGGCGGCCAGGACCTCTCCCTGGTGTACAAAAAAATTATTGTGTTTGGTAGCCAGGATTATCTCCCCAAGAGTATTTAAGGCTAGCAGCCCTTGGGTTTGAACCTTAAAAAGGCCGGCATAAGCAGCCTTAAATTGCACCTTACCCTCGTTAATCTCTTCTGAAGCTTTAACCCCTTCTCCGGCTACCAAGCTGGCCAGCTGTTGGGCCGCTTCGTCTTCATGGAGCTCGTCGGGCTCTAATTCAAGGGCGTAAATGTGGTCTTTGCCCATCTTTTTCAGGTGTTCGATATCTTTCTCGGTAATAACATGGCCCTTTTTAAAGACCGGCCCTTTGAAGACCTGCGGCCTTACTTCGGTCAGGTCGTGGGGGATAATCATCCCTATGGCTTCTTCCACGGGTACCTGCCTTGCTTTCATTGGGCAAACTCCTTATGACCTTCGGCACGTTCGTAAGCCTCAATAATGCGTTGTACCAACGGGTGACGAACTACGTCCTGTTTGTCAAAAAAGATAAAGGCTATGCCTTCTATGTCTTGGAGGATGTGTATGGCCTCTACTAGACCGGAACGTTTAGCATCAGGTATATCGATCTGGGTGATGTCTCCGGTGATTACGGCCCTAGAACTGTAGCCCAAGCGGGTAAGAAACATTTTCATCTGGTCGGAGGTGGTGTTTTGAGCCTCGTCTAAGATAATAAAGGC
The DNA here is from genome assembly GCA_026988575.1 of Thermodesulfobacteriales bacterium. GTDB lineage: Bacteria > Desulfobacterota > Thermodesulfobacteria > Thermodesulfobacteriales > Thermodesulfatatoraceae > JALSKZ01. The sequence goes on from JALSKZ010000084.1 coordinate 5,616, forward strand.
CTCGTTTAGGGTTCGCCCGCGCATGAAGGCCAGAGGGGCCACCTCGATAACCCCTTTTTGAATCAATCTGGAGGCCTTATCAAAAGGGAGCATATCGTAGAGGGCATCGTAGAGGGGTCGCAAGTAAGGGTTTACTTTCTCCACCATGTCTCCGGGTAAAAAGCCCAGCTTTTCACCAGCCTCTACCGCGGGGCGTACTAAAATAATACGTTGAATCTCTCCCCGCATGAAATACGAAATGGCCATGGCCATGGCCAGATAAGTCTTGCCTGTCCCCGCAGGTCCTACACCAAAGACAATGTCGTGGGACCGAATGGCATCTATATAGAGCTTTTGGTTGAGACTCTTGGGCGTGATAACCTTTCTTCCCGAACTGACAAAGACCGTCTCTAAAAATATGTCTTTGAGATTCACTTTGGGGTTGGCACTAATAATGCGGGTGGCAAACTCTACATCACTGGGATAAAGCGTGTAGCCCTGCTTGAGTAAGCCGTAAAGCTGCTCACAAGTGCGGTCGGCCAGCTCAATACTGACTGGATCGCCCGAGATCTGCATTTCGTTTCCCCGTACCTGAATTTGGACGTTAAAGGCCTTTTCAATGGTCTTTAAATGGGCCCCACGTTCTCCATAAAGCCATCTGGCCAGGGCATTGTCTTCAAAAGTCCTTTGCTTGGTGATGATTTCTTTCTCTCTCATAGGCTCGTTTTTCTCTAAGCTAACAAATTTTAGCTCTAAAAGGATTTTTCTCCCAAAGTATACCCTCAAGGATGAATTTGCGCCAAGACTCTTACGAAGGTCTTTGGTTTTAATTTAATTTATGTCCGATAAGAAACATTATGTAAAATAAAATAACACAAAAATATAGAGCTCAAATACGGGGCTTCTGGGGTATGGCCTGGGGGTATGGGCTGTTAAGACTGTATTTCTCTAGGGGAGAAAATAAAAAGGCGGCCCCAAAGGCCGCCTTTTACGTTTCTAGACTTTATAAGTCTGTTTAATAACTCATGACCTGGTCGGCGGTCATGACCTCGTGAATGAGTTTTCCTGCCTTTACTAGCTCGCAACCCTCAACCAAGTCTTCCTTGCTGATCTTTCTCTCTTCGATACAAGGGATGCATACAAATATCTTGCCTCCCAGAGGTATAAAACCTTCAACCAGCTCCTTTAGGGGTTTTAGCCCGGGGCTTATGATGTGTTCATATACCCCCTTGGTGGCCGTTAGTACCCCTTTGCCTTGGAGCACCATAGTTACCTGAACATCCATGGCCAAAGCGGCACTGGCCACCATAAACGGTATGGTGGCCTTTTCTGGATCTTCTGGACCGGTGGTTACCACTACTACTAGCTTCTTACCTGCTATTTTTTCAGCCATTTCCCCCTCCTAATTTTTTCGATTTATAGATGTGTTGCAAAAAATTTTAATCTTTTGACTTTATGTTTTGGGCAAGCAATTGTGCTATATCTACTACCTTTAGACCGGATGCTTTACCCGCCAGGGACAAGTTCAAGAGGCATATGGGGCAGGTAGTCACTATGGTGTGTCCCCCTGTCTTTTGGAGTTGTTCTACCCGTAGTTTGGCTATTTCTCTGGCTTTTTCTGGAAATAGTGTCTCAAGGGGGCCTCCACAACAATAGGTGGCCTCGTAGCTATATTGTGGTTCCCAAATTTGGTATCCAGCCTTTTTCAGGAGAAAACGGGGTTGTTCGGTCACGTTTAAATAGCGGGCGTAGACACAGGAGTCGTGAAACACCACGTCCCGACCAGTTTCTATAACCAGAAGGTCCTTATCTTTTAAGGCCGCTGCCAGGACCTCTAGGTAGCTAGATACTTGAAAATCAAATTTTACTATTTGGGGATAGACGTGACGCAGTACATGGGTGGTATGAGGATCAACGGTAATGATTGTTTCCACGCCATAGCGTTGCAGACGCCTTACGACACGATGTACATGTCTTTCAAAGGGTCCATCAAGGCCCAGATCGTAGGCCAAGGCCCCGGCATACTTTTCGGCCTCGTAGAGATAACCGGGTTCGATACCGGCCAAACGGAGTAAAGAGACGATATCTTTCAAGCACTTCTCGTACTTTAGGCGTGATTCAAGGCCTACTCTTACCAAAGACAAGGTACTGGTATTTAAGAAAGGATTGACCAACCGGGCCATCCGGACAAGCTTAGAAAGGAGCTCTAGAGAGAGTGTCTCCCTTTGTTGGTGTAAGACCTCCATCACCGGCAAGAGTTGATACATATGACCGGTGTAGAGGATGGTCTTTCCCCCTCTCGGCAAACCCAAACCTTTGGCCCAAGAGGTGAGGTACCAATTGGGTAAGGGAAATACACTGCCTCTGTAGCCCAGATTTTGGGCCAAAATAGCCAGTATATCTTCTTTTTGAGGATTAATGGATGCGGTATTCATGGCGTACCAGATAGCTCCTAAGGGTCCTTATATTTTGGGCGATTTTTACTCCCCTGGGACAATGGGCCTCACATAGGCCACAAAGTAGGCAGGAAAAAATCGTATCTGTGGCCTTGGTTATTTCTTCTTGGGCCCCGAGCAACACGAAACGAAACAATTCCCTGGGCAAGATTTCCAGCCCCACTGGACAGAGGGCGGTGCAAGTTCCACAATGAAAACAGGCCTGCGCGTTAAAATTTTTGTCTTTACGCAGAGAAACAAACAAGTTTGGGTCCACACGAATCATGGCTTACTCCTTCAGGCGGTAACGGTAATAACGTTCTCGACGGCTTTTGGGAGCCTCTTCTATAAAACCACATCTTCGCAAGACATTTAGGTGCATCATCACTTCGGGAGGACTAAGCTTTAGGACCTCAGCCAGTTCAGGCACAGTTAAAGGTTTCCAGGATAAAATTTCTAAAATAGCCCGTTGCCAATAAAGAGCTTCTCTGTAAAGAGCGGGGTTTTGTTTCTGAAAACCCTGGTTCATGCTGTCTCCTTGCAAAGGGCATCAATCATAGCCTTAATTTGTTGATGCTCGTAACCTTGAACTTCTATGGCCTCTTCTGGACAAACAGGCACACAGGCCCCTTCACCCTTACACAAAGCCGGATTTACCCGGGCCACGGCCTTTCCTTGTATCTCTTCTTTAACAATGGCCTCATACGGACAGGCCTCGGCGCAAAGGCCGCACCAAGAACATTTTTGGAGGTTTACTCGGGCGATTTGGGGTTCTAGATCGAGTTTGCCAGGCAAGAGGAGTACTCCACTTTTGGCGGCGGCGGCCAGGCCACTGGCTACACTTTCGGAGATGTTCTTAGGGGCCTGACAGGCCCCTGTGATAAACAGGCCGTCTATTACCGTTTCAACCGGGCGCAATTTGGGGTGAATTTCGTTGAAAAATCCGTCTTTGCCCACGGGCAGTTTGAGTACATCTACCAACTTCTGCTGCTCTTTTCCTTCTAGACCCGTGACTAAGACGATTAAGTCACAGGAGATGGCCAACTCCTTACCTCCCGTGAGCTCGTCTTTGACCCGTACGGTTAGTCCCTCTTCGGTCTCAAGGACCTCAGGTCTGTGGGTCTCGTTGAAACGTACAAAGACCAAGCCCTCTTCCAGGGCCTGGTGATAAAGCCTTTCCAAGGAACCATAGGTGCGCATATCTCTATAGAGATGGAATTGTTCTATTTGAGGAAAATCTTTTTTTAGGGTTAGGCCGGCGTAGACGCCCGCGGCACAACAGTAGCGTGAGCAAAACCGGTGACCTTTTTTCTCGCGAAAACCAACACAATATATAAACACCACCCTGCGCACGGGATGTCCGTTAAAGACGAATCTTTTAGCACCTCGGCAATCTCTTATTAAGCGGTGGAAGTCGAGCAGGGTAAGAATACCAGGGGCCCCATAACCGTATTCTCCTGGGTTAGGGACATAAGGGTTTCCCCCTGTGGCTACCAGAACCGCCCCCACATGTACTTCCTTTTCCCCTTCAGGACCGACGATGGTAAGCTTAAAATTACCTACACTTCCGGTTTTTTTGGTGACCTCGGCCTCTAAATAGAGGTGGATGTTTTCCCTACGCTCTACTTCTCGACGCAGTTCCTCTATGAGTTCTGTGGCCTGGCGACCATAAGGGAACAAACGGTCTAAATGGTTTAATAACCCCCCTACTCTTTTTTCCTTTTCTACCAGGTGGACGGTTAGTCCCAGGTCGCTCAAGGCAACAGCTGTTCTAAGCCCGGTAATCCCTGCTCCTACCACCAGGGCCGCCGGAATGGTCTTTATCTCGATAGGCTTAAGCGGCCTGGCCATTCTAGCCCGCGCCACGCCAGCGCGGACTAAGCGTAAGGCCTTCTCTGTGGCCTCTTCTCGATTGTGGGTGTGGGCCCAAGAACATTGTTCGCGTATGTTTACCTGGATATAGGTATACGGATTTAATCCGGCCCTTTGAGCCAGGCGACGAAAGGTCTCTAAATGTAATTTGGGAGAACAGGAGGCTATGACCAAGGCCTCAAGTCCCCTTTCTTTTATTTCTCTTATGATTTCCTCTTGTGCCGCGTCCGAACACACAAACATGTGTGTCTTGGCCCTTACTACATCATCTTCATGGGCTATCTCTTGGGCTATCTTTTCTACGTCTACAAAATCGGAGATATTTCCCCCACAATAGCAGATAAATACACCTATCTTCTTGGCCATTATGACCACCCTATCTCTTTTAGATGTGCCACAATATGGGCCACCGTGGCCCCTGCATGTATCACCGTGTCGGGTATATCTTTAGGACCACTAGCTGCGCCGGCTACAAACACACCAGGGATATTAGTACGCCCAGGGTGTAAGTAGGGATCTATTTCCTCAATAAAAGAGGAGCTATCCAAGGCTGGCGCCTCCCCTTTAAAAACTTTTAGGACCTCGGTTTGAGGTAGGGCCCCAGTGGCCAGGACCACTAGATCGTGACGCGCTTTCTTTACACCACCTTTGATCAAGTCTTCGTAAAAGAGGATGAGGTCATTATTGGTAGTTTCTTCTATTCGAGACACCTTGCCCTTGACGAAATGGACACCCATGGCCTCGGCCTGGGTGAAAAATTCTTCGTAGCCTTTGCCAAAGGCCCGAATGTCTATGTAGTAAATGGTTACTTCAGCAATGGGCAGGGCCCCCATAATTAATTGGGCCTGCTTTATGGAATACATACAACAAATACGCGAACATATCCGTGTCCCACCTGTAAGGTCACGTGAACCAACACATAACACCAGGGCAATGTTTCCCGGGAGTTTTCCGTCTGAAGGACGTAATAACCAGTTATAAGGCCTTGTGGGCGAAAGGAGCCGATCAAGTTGCATGCCCGTGAGTACATTGGGGTAAGAGGCATATCCCAAAGTGCGTCTCTTGGAGGGATCATAAAGCTTAAAGCCGGTGGCTAAAAGGATCGCTCCACACTCTACCTCTACTTCTTGGGGAACCATAGAAAAATCTATGGCCTTTGCCGGACAAACCTCTACACACTGATGACATTCACAACATAGGCCACAGTCCAGACATCTACGCGCTTGTTCCTGGGCCTGGGAAAGGGACCAAAAGACCGGAGGTTCGCTATAGGGTAAGTCTTTGACGGCCCTTTCTCCTCCTGATGAGGAAGCTTCTTTTGCCTCTTCCAGAAAGGGTAAGGCGTGCTCCAGGGCCTTAAGGAGGTCTTGTGTCCAGGCGCGAACTTTTCCTAAAACAACCGGTAGGTCCTCAGTCTTTTCCGCCTTAAAAGGGAGGGTCAGTACCGCATTATCGGTTTGTTCTTGTTGGGCCGAAGGATTTAGGTGGATAATCAAGTCGTAGGTCTGCTTTAATTTTTCGATCTCTGGTGGTTTTTCTTTTTTAAACTCTATACCCACTTGTTCGAGACATTTGAGCTCTTTTTTCCAAAACCATTCGGGCACATGCGGGCTAAAAAATGTCTCTCCTGTTTTATAGATATCTCCCCATAGACTCACCTGGGCCCCAGCTCGGGCTAACATATAGGCCGTGGTTAAGGCCTCAGGACTGGCGTCTAAAACAGCTACTTTAGTAGAGAGACGGTTTTCTACAGCTATTTCGGGTGGTTGATCTGCACCCAAAACTTTTCGGGCAGCAAACAATAGTAAACCCCTTATAGGCAGGGCCCCTTCCCTTTTTCTTTGGGTACAATTGTGTTCACAGTACCCCACACAAAGGGTGGCCAGAGTGCCGGCAAAGGGTATGTCTTTTAAGGCCCTACGATAGGCCTCTTTTACTTTACCGGCCCTTAGGAGGGCGACCCAGGCGTGGGGTCTAAGCCCTACGGGACATTTGCGGCTGCAGGGAGAAAGGCCCCTTTTTTCTATTACCGCCTTTTTAGGAACGGCTTGGGGAAAAGGGATATATATGGCCTTACGTGCCACTAAGCCTTCTTGGAACTGATCGGGCCGGCCCACTGTACAGACCTTTTCACACTGTCCACAACCGGTACAACGGTTAAAATCAACGTAGGTCGGACGCTTATTTAGCGTGACCCGAAAGGTCCCCTGGGCGTTTCTTTCCACCCTTTTTACGTCGGTATAAGGCATTATCTTGACGCGCGGGTGATTTGCGGCCTGGGCCATTTTGGGTGTGGCAATACAACTGGCACAATCAAGGGTGGGAAAGACTTTACTCAAGAGGATCATCTTTCCCCCGATGCTGGCTTCTTTTTCTACCAAGATCACCTCAAGGCCCATATCGCCTAAAGTGATGGCCGCTTCCAAGCCGGCAATGCCTCCACCGACGATCATACAGGCAAAACGCTCATCGTTCTTCATGAGCCAGGTCCTCTAAGAGTTGGGCAAATTTTTTTACGTGGTTGACAAAGGCATCGGCACATACCGAACAAATGGCCGCCATTTTTAGCCTGCGTGGATCAATCTGGTGGGCCTCAAGTAGTTCCTGGGCTTTTTTCACTATCTCGCCTGTGCGCTTGGTACAGTCCGTGAGATAGGGACAATCTGTCCCATCGGCGGCTATGAAGACCCCGTCGAAACAGGCCTCTTTAAGGGCGTAGAGGATCCAACGTGGGTCTACCCCACTTGAACAGGGAACAGCAATAAAAACCACCCCTGTGGGGTAATCCAGGTGGGAGGCCCCGGCCAGATCAATACCGGCGTCAGAGATGGTGTTGGTGGAAAAAACCAATATTTTGGGCCCCCTGGGCATGTATTACTCTCCTTTTTTGACGAAAAGACGCCAATAACCAGATTCTTCAATGGTGCCCAAGAATTCGTGACCGGCGTTTTCGGCCCAAAGGGGCAGGTCATCGTTGGTGCCCTCATCCGAAGAAAGGACTTCAAGAATGGCCCCTGGAGGCAAGTCAGCCATGGCCCTCTTGGCCTCTAGTAAAGGGCCAGGACATGCTGTGCCTCGGGCGTCAACCACTTTGTCGGCTTTTATCTCTTTAAGATCCATAATCTCCTCCTTTACATTTTTTCCTTGCCTATTAATTCCTGAAACTGTTTGGCATAGCGCCCTGTACGTCTCAAATGATCAATGAGTACGGACCGAATCAGATCGCAGGCCCGGGTGAGGCGTTCGTCAACGATCTGGTAGTAGACCGTCTGCCCTTTTTTGGTAGTCTTGACCAGGTTGCGTGCCCTAAGCAGGGCCAGGTGCTGGCTTACATTGGGCATGGCGATACCCAGTTTTTGAGCCATATCTCCCACACTTAGTGGTTCCTGGGCCCGCGAAAGAAGATAAAGAATCTTTAACCGCTTGGGATTAGCCAGCACCTTACATACCTCCGCATGCATCTCGAAAATCTCTTCGCATGGTTCCATATTTTCAAAATCTTGCATATACGAAACCTCCTTTAAAAACAATTTCTTTATGGGCTTATTTCGGTCCTTTTTAGGTAATCGTTAGATATTGATTCTTATTTTCAATAATTATTTTTTAGTTTCTTAAGTATTTAACTATTTTATAAGAGCTTGCTAATAAGGTTACAAGCAACCGAATTTATTAATTCGGTTGCTAAAAAATCGCCTTTTTGAGAAAACAAGAGACAAAACAGGCCTTTAGATCAAAAAACTCCCCCAAATAAGTGGGTTAAAGGGGCTGGATACGCACGGCCGTGATTTTATATTCTGGGGTATAAGTCTTGGGATCTACCGCTTCACTAGTCAAAATATTGGTCAGGCGGTCCTTAAAATGAAAGGCCATAAAGGTTTGGCCGGGTAAAACCCGGTTGCTCAACTTGGCCTTGGCCTCTATCTCACCTCGTCTGGAAATTATCCGTACCAGGTCACCATCTTTTATGCCCAAGGCCAGGGCGTCTCGAGGATTGATCTCGATACATTCTTCTGGACATACCTCCAAAAACCCGTCACTATGGGTGGTCATAGAGCCACAGTTATAGTGATAAAGGCGACGCCCGGTAATGAGTATCAGGGGATATTCCTTGTCTGGTTCTTCCCCTGGGGGCCAATGTCTGGGGATACCAAAAGAGGCCTTCCCTCTGGGAAAACCATTGGTGTAGAGGATCTTGGTGCCTGGATGATCTTCTTCAGGTACGGGCCAGCATATTTCCGAGCTATCCAGACGTTCGTAACTGGCCCCGGCATAAATGGGCATAAGAAACCTCATCTCTTCGAAAATGTCCCGAGGTGAGCGGTAACATATCTCGTACCCCAAACGCTTAGATAGTTCGCAGAGGATCTTCCAATCGGGCCAGGCCTCTGGTGGAGGGGATACAGCAGCCCTAACCCGCATAATACGCCTTTCTCCGTTGGTTACGGTGCCTTCTTTTTCTAACATAGAGGCCGCGGGTAATACCACATGCGCAAACCGTCCAGTAAGGGGAAAGAATATATCTTGCACCACTACCAGCTCCATACGAGAAAGGGCCTTCCATACGTGGGCAATATTGGCCTGAGTCTGGGCGACATCGTAACCAATGATATAGAGGCCCTTAAAATTGCCTTTGAGGGCCTCTTCATACATCTGCTCCTCCATTAATCCTGGTTGACGCGGTAATTTTACCCCCCAGGCCTCTTCAAATTTGGCTAAAGTATCTTCGGTCAAAGGTTGATATCCAGGATAGGTGTAAGGAAGAGTCCCCTGGTCACAGGCCCCCTGGACATTATTTTGTCCCCTTAGAGGCATGATCCCTGTCCCCGCACGCCCTATATGCCCACAGGCCAAGGTCAGATTGGCCAGACAGATGACCCCGTTTGTCCCCCCACGATGTTCCGTTACCCCAAGACCATAGAGGATCAAGGCCTTTTCGGCCCGAGCATATAAACGGGCTGCCTGCTCTATAAATACCCAGGGCACACCACTCAGACGCTCTATCCTTTCTACAGACCACTCGGTAGCCAGATATCTTTCTAAGGCCTCAAAATGTTCGGTAAATTGGTTAATAAAATCCTTGTTATAAAGTTTTTCTTCAATAATTACTTTTAACATCCCGCAAAGTAGCGGTATATTCCCTCCCGGTCTTACCGAAAGCCATAAATCGGCCCGGGCGGCCAGATATGTCTTGCGGGGGTCGATAACGATGAGTTTAGTCCCTTTTTTAAGGGCGTGGAGAATCTTTTGTCCTACCACTGGGTGGGCTTCGGTAGGATTGGCCCCACATAGCAAAATGAGGTCTGTCTCGTAAAGGGCCTCAAAGGTATTAGAAGCAGCACCCGAACCTAACGTGGTCGCAAGCCCTGCGACCGAAGGTGCGTGTCAGACCCGCGCACAGTTGTCTACATTGTTCGTCCCTATTATAGCTCGGGCCAACTTTTGGGCCAGATAATTCTCTTCGTTGGTACATCTAGAAGAAGAAAGGACCCCAAAGGTATGGGGACCATATTGATGGACTATCTTTTTGATGCGCGCGGCTACAAAGTCTAGTGCTTCGTCCCAAGAGACTTCCCTAAAGGCCTCGTCTAGTTCTTCACGCAACAAGGGTTTGGTCAGCCTGTCTTTAGATTTATAAAACGTGAAACCAAAACGCCCCTTTACACAAAGAGAACCATAGTTGGGAGGCCGTTGGGCATCGGCTGTAATCTCTAAGATGGCGTTGCTTTTAACGATAATTTGGATGTTACACCCGGTACCACAGTAGGGACAGACACTGTTGATCTTTTTCCCTTCGCCTCGTGCTCTGGGTACCACCGCTGCCTTTTTCGTAAGGGCCCCGGTAGGACAGACATCTACACAGGAACCACAAGAAACACATTTGTCTGTAAATTCTAGGTGGATTTCTTCTATCCCCTCGCCAAGGTCTATGATATCTAGCTCAATACCCCCGTAGTCGCATACCCGTACACACTTAAAGCACCTGATACACTTGTTGAGATCTAGGTTAATAAAGGGGTGGTCTTCTCTTATTTCGTAACGTGGTTTTTTTAAGGGGTTAGTTACCGATACCCCTTCTTTGATGAGTACTTCCCGAAAATCACACTTATGAAGCCCGAGGCACCCACATTTTAGACACCTTTTGGCCTCGCGGATGGCCATTTCCGGGGTATAGCCCAGTTCCACCTCATCACAATCGGTGATACGCAATTCTGGGTCTCGCTCAGGCATAGCCTCTCGTGGGCGCGAGGGGATATGCTGGTACTGAGAGACATCGACCTCGTCTAAACGTTTGCCCCGCGAAAAATTAAACCGGGGGCTTACAAAGACCGAGGTCTTTTTGGTCCCGCACAGATATAAGTTTATACTTTCGGCGGCCCTTCTTCCGGCGGCCACGGCCTGAATTACCGTCCTAGGGCCAGAGACAAAGTCTCCTCCCGCCCAGACACCTTTTATGTTGGTGGCTTGGGTACTGGGGTTGGCCTTTATTTGCCCCCCGGGTGAAGTCTTGAGTCTGGCCTCCAACTCTCCATAACTACGGAAGGCCGTATCAGCCCTTTGCCCCATGGCGGAAAAGACTGTATCAGCCTTAAAGATACGTTGTGTCCCCGGCATGGGTATCGGGCGCCTGACGCCCCGTTCATCGGGTTCCGAAAGTATCGTCCGGGCCACTTCCACCTCTAGCCGGGAGCCTTGGCGCGTAATCCTCAAAGGAGTAGCCATGAGGAAAAGGGTCACGCCTTCTTTTTCTGCTTCGCGAATCTCACGCTGGTGAGCCAACATTTCCATACGCGAACGCGGATAGATCAGGGTAACTTCTGCCCCTAAGCGTCTACACACCCGCGCGGTGTCAATGGCTGCGTCTCCCCCTCCAATAATGACTACCCGTTCACCAACGCGGACACTCTGGCCCTTTTTGATCATCTTCAAAAACTTAAGGGCGGGAATGGCCTCTTCCTGACCTTCTACATCAAGGGTGCGCTCCTTGGTAGAACCAACAGCCAAAAATGCCGCCTCAAAACCGGCCTCAAAAAGAGTTTTTAGATTAAAATCTCGTCCCCAGCGTTTGCCATATTTTACCTTTACGCCCAAGTTGATTATGGACTGCACTTCGTGCTTTAAGATCTCCACAGGTAAACGAAAATTGGGTATGGCCCACCGTAACATTCCCCCTGCTTCTTCTTCGGCCTCAAAGATAGTCACTTGGTGACCGTAAAGTGTCAGATAATAGGCAGCCGAAAGTCCGGCAGGGCCCGCTCCTATTATGGCAACTCGTTTGCCGGTTTCGGGGAGTCGTTCGGGAATCGTTTCTCCATGGGCCAGCGCCCAATCCGCTACAAAACGCTTTAAGGCATTTATGGCGATGGGTTGATCTACCAGTACTCGTCGACAACGAGGTTCACAAAAGCGGGGGCAGACACGCCCTACCGAAAGGGGTAGGGGATTTTTCTCCTTGATAAGGTTTAAGGCGGCCAAAAATTCACCTCGGGCTATGTGGGCAATATAACCCTGGACATTGATGCCTCCAGGACAAGCCGCTGAACAAGGGGCCTTACAATCTCCGTAATGGCGTCCAATGAGCGTTTCTAAAATCTGACGCCTGATCTCTTTGAGCCTCGAAGTGTTAGTAGAGACACAAAGCCCAGGTCGTACCCTGGTTTCACAAGCCCTTACAGGTTCAGGCTCTCCTTCTATTTCTACGATACATAACCCGCACGGACGAGGAGAAGGATCTCGACCCGGTAAGTGACATAAGGAAGGAATATAGATCCCTTTTTGTTTGGCCGCTTCAAGTAGGGTTATCCCCTCTTTTACCTCAAATTTTTGGCCGTCAATGGTTATTTCCAATGCTATTACCCCCTACCCCGGTTAGTTTGGATCCTTAGAGTTCAAGCCAAGATTCAGAAAAGATGCTCTTACCCAGGAGGACCCGACAAGTCTTGTAGATCTCCAGCTCCTTGGGGGAAAGGGTCTGCGGATCTGGTTCGTCTCCGTCCATCATATCGTGTACCAATTTTACCCATTCTGGGTGTTTGCCCTTGGCAATTTCGACCAGTTCTTGGTCGTAAACGTTTAAAATGGCCGAGTAGAGGCCGTGTTTCATGAGCATCATAAGATAGACGCGATCAAGATAGGGACGGAGGTTTTTAGGCACACCGTTAGAGACGTTTGAGAGGCCTATGGTGCTTTTGGCCCCGGGGGCAATGTCTTGGAGCATGGCCAAAAATTCAAGGCCCGCCAGGATCTGTTCGGCTCCCAGAGTGATGGGGGTGGCTATGGGATCTACCCAGATCTTTTCGTTGGGGACTCCCGCCTCGTTTAGCGCCATAATGAGGTCTACGGCCATGGCGGCGCGTTCGTTGGCATCACGCGGCATACCCTCAGGGCCCCATAGTAGAGCCACCACGTCGCAACCCATTTCTACCGCCACCGGAATGAGCTTTTCCATGCGTTCTGGCTGGGCAGAGATGGAGTTCATTAGGACCTTGCTCGGGTCCTTGGCTGCCTTGAGACCAGCTACCATGGCTTCTGGATTGGTGGTGTCTAAGGATACCGGGGTATCCACGGTATCTTGAACGACTTTTATGATCCACGCGGCCAGCTCTGGCCCGTCTTTTTTGGCCGGACCAATATTTAAGTCCAGATAGTCTGCCCCAAGCTGAGTCTCTTCTTGGGCCATCTTTTGGATGGGCTCGGGGTTCCTTTCCTTCATGGCCGGGCCGATGGTCTTGGACATAATGTTAATGGATTCGGCAATACAAACTACGGTCTGGCTCATATATGTTTCCCCCTTTCCATAATTTTAGGCTGCTTTCCACTCCTTTAGGAAGGCTGGTAAACCGCTGGCCTCTCGAGGCCCGATAATGATCTCCCAGTCCGGGAGTTCCTCTTCCAGCTCGCCTTTAATACCGGCTAAATAGCCAGGAATAATAAGCTTTCTGTGCTTTACCTTTTCTGCAATGCCACATTTTTTGACAAATTCTGCAATGGTGTCGGCGCCGAATTTCCCTGCCGCCCACGCCGTAAGGACCGAAAGGCCTTCGGTGTCTTTTATCAGGAGCCAAGAAGGTACACGACTGCCTTCTATTTCTCCAGAGACGATAAAATAGGTAAGGGCAAAGTTACAGGTGACCAAAACAGGGGCGTTTTCGTCTGGTCCATTGAGAGGATAAATACCCTCTTCCACCACTAACGGCCGTTGCGGGTCCGTAAAGATATTCATGCGTTCTACCAAAAGCGGAAAGAGGAGATCGCCTCGAAAATCAGAAAGAACGATCATGCCTGCGTATTTGGCCACTAAGACCGAGGCAATCATGTATTCTAAAACGATATTGTCGGTGAAACGATAAGGAAAAGTGATACTGGGAAACCCCAGGGGCTTGTAGCGTTTTTTAATAGCGGCCCTACGCATTATAACCTGATCTTCATATAGTTCACGGACTCCCTGGGGCCCCGTATCAAGGACCAGATCTTTAAGGCCCATTTTAAGGAGCTCTTCGGCTATGCGGGCTGCTTCGCCAATGGAGTTCCCGCGTACCGCCAGGGGAAAACCGGTGCCTTTGGCCAGTTCAGCCATTTCCTTATAATTTTCCATGGTGGCTGCGTAAAGCAGGGCCTTGTGTTCCCCGCAGGCCTCAGCCCCCTTGGCCAGCAGGTCTTTTTCCTTACTCATCAATACCAATACGGCCTCTGGGACTTCCTGGCGTATCTTTTTCGTAAGAGATACAAACGCTTCTTGATCATGGGTGTTATCTTCTAAGGCCATGACCTCAGGCCTTAATTCCACCCCTACCCTTTCCCAGCGATATTTCTTAAATTTGGCTATTCTTTCCGCAATTTCCTCAGGGGACATGGACGTATTAAGCAAGATTCCTACCGGAGGCGGATTGTCAAAGCGCTTTTCGTGTCTAAAAAGTACGGTTTCTCCGCCAATGGTCACGATATGGTCCCCGCTGCCGAGTTTGATGGTCCGTATGGGGGGCGCGGAGGCCTCGGAGATCTTTTCTTTTACCTCTTCGGAGACATGAGGACAGGTAGCTATGTCTGCCTGCCCCGCTGCTACTTTCATGGCAAAAGCAAGACAGGTAGGAAACCCGCATTCCTTGCAATTTGTCTTTGGTAACATTTGTAATATCTGAATTCCCGTAAGACCCATTGTTTGACCCCTTTAAGAGTTTTTTACATGAGCGGATCCATCTCAAGCACTGGGTGCTTGACTTTTTCTATCCATTCCCGTACTTCGTCTTCGGTGGCTGCTACGGTTTCGTCGGCAATCTTTTCTATAAGGTCCGGCACTCCTAACTCCTCTGCCCGGGCCTTGAGCCGGTCTTTGAGCTCCTCTTTTAGCATCTTGGGCATCCAGACCACCCGCTTCAGTCCCCCTTCGGCCAGCAGAAACTTGCGTGAAGTAATGTAGTGCTTAGAAACCCCCATAAAACCCGGGGTGACCTGGCCTCCACCGACCATCCCGGCCATGGTGGTAAACTTCATCCCCGAGGGGGTCATACCCATAAAATCGCGGTTGACGATCATGATGCCGTTACAAGTAGGGAGCATGGCGGCGATACACTCAAAACAACCACAGGCCGTCATGGGGTCAACCATTATGCTGTAAAGACTCACCTGCTGTACCTTCCCCCCAGAGGCCTTTTTTACAAAATCGTTGATCCCGGTATATTGTCCTAGCCGTTCGTCTAGGCACTCGCCCTTTTCGATGGGCTGGTTAGGTCCGGTAGGATCTATCTCGTAGCAGGCCTTACCATCTAGCCAGTTGTAGGCCCCACACATCCCTATTCTCTCCGGTGTTATAACGCATACATGGCTTGGGGCAAAACTCTGACAAAGGGTACAGGAATAGTAGACATCAACCCCTTCATCGGTAAGACCCGCTATACGGGCGTCTCTTTTGGCGTAAACTTCCTTGGCAAATTCAATGATTTCTTTGACCTTTTCTTCCTCGGTGTAAATCTTTACCTGACACTTGTCCACAATGGCCCCAAACTCTTGACGAAGCTTGGCGTAAAGGATCATACCTATGTGTTTAAAGAGGAAACCCTTTTCGGCGGCGGCCTTGCTAATACGCAACCACATAATATTGCGCTGTCCTATGTGCATAACACCTTGGGCATAGTTGATGAGGTGGTGAAACTGGCGCTCTAAAATGGCCTCAAAGTCTTCTTGCATATTAGCACCTGCTACTTCCACCACAATGGCAAAGGGTAGACGATAAGGAGGCCCCTCCAGTCCCAGTTTTTCTACCTCGTTTATCTCGGGCCCAAAGACTTCGATCTTACCGTCCTCTACCTCATCTAAGGGTTTAGATATCAGCACCTCCACCGCGGGCGTCCGACCACCACCACATTCCAGGTAAAGATCTCCCTTGCGTACGCGTTCGCCCTCAAAGGCCGGGGCATAAGATACCGGTATGTCAAGCTTTACCGCCGTAACCTTAAGCCCCCTAACCTCTAGGGCCCTTTCTACCAGTTCATCGTAAGGGACTTTAGAGACGACGTGTTCATACGTACACACCCCAAAGGGCCTTATCTCCGGGATGTCCCAATCAGAAATCGTCGGGAACCCCCAATTTATGGCGCCAGCCGCGTTGGCATACCACTCATCAGAGACCGGCCCAAAGGCCAACACAAAGGCAAAGGTGCGGTCCTTGTTGTAAAGGAGGTTTCCCAAGTAGTCTCCAGGCTTTATTCCCCCAAAGGCCATGGCTACTCGACAAGCAAAGCCAATGGCAAAGACCACCGAAGAGGTAGTAGGCCCAAAGGGGATAAGCCTCGTGGGCCAACCCAGCTGTACCCTGCGGGCCTTCAGCTGTTCAGCCATACGTACACCGTTGGTCTCAGAATGCATAAAAACATAAAGGGTCTTTTCTAGGAGTTCGTGGGCGATTTTTTCGGCGATTTCTTCCGCAGGCGGTGCCCCCAAACAGGCGGCAAATCCAGGGGCTGTCCCGTCCACAAACTCTACGCCTCGTTTACGAAAAATGACATCGTCGGCGGCCCCTAGCCAGATATTATCTCCCACTGGTTCTTCCGTCTTGGTATAAAAATTTGGCTCTTCCAAGTACCTAATGGCCTCCAAGATCTCTTCGGCAAAAAAAGTGGCCATGCCGGCGTCAAGAGCAGGTCCTAAATAAGGCAACCACAACTTGTCTGAGGGAATGGCCGGCAACAAACGCTTGGCCTCTTCCAAGACCTCCTGGCAATCACCAAGTCTTTTGACTGGGTAGCCCAGCATGGCGTAAATAATGGGCAGGTAATAAGCGGTGTTAGGAAACCCTATTTCTTGTTCTTTACCAAACTTTTTAACCGCCTCTTCATATTTGGCCAGCGCCTTTTCCACTATTTTGTGGGCGCCGCGAATAGCCGCCGTGGCGATAATCTTTGACATCCGCTCCTCCCTAACTTAGTTTTGTGCGGCCATAAAGCCAGAAATAAGTTTTTTAGTAATCTCAAGGGCCTTGGGGTGACGTAGGATAAACATATCTCCCCCTGCGAGCATTAAGGCCACCGCGGTTATTACTTCCATGGCTACACCGCGTATCTCTTGATCGCCGATAAGATCATCAGAGGGTAAAGTGGCCTCCTTGGCCTTCCATACTTCGCGTCCTACATTAATAATAAAGGGCACCTGGAGCTTTTCGTCTTGGGCGTAAAGGGCCGCAAGGCGTATGCGCTCCATGACCGAGTACGTATATTCAAGCCCGTATCCCAGGGCCCCTACGGAAGGATCCATGGCGATTTTATCCAGAGGTACGCCTACGTTTTCCAGCAAGATATTGAGTTGTTTGGCAAGGTTTACGTCTATAGGGCTGGAGGCAATGACCGAAAGATCATAGCCTATAGCCGTAGCGCCCAGGGCCCGGTGATTGGCATCTTCCACCGGACCGATCATGGACTTTTTATCCGCCAGGAGACCAGATACCTCTCGTAATACCTCTACGTCCTTTTCGGCGTGACCAGCACCCCAAACAATTACAGGCACATCCACGGCCTTTAATACCTTCTCTACTACTTTAACGGCGTGTTCTGGACCATGATCTAGGTAATTGGGATCGGTGGAGATCAGATATACGTTTATGGCTTCGGCCCCGTAGACCTCGACACACTTTTTGGCCCACGCCCCAGGGTCGTCCCATACGTCGGCAAAATGTTTGGCCAGGGCCTCAGGCCAATTTTCAGGCCTTACATCTATGACTTCCATGGCAATCTTGGGCCTGTGTCTCATCTCTCCTTCAAACAGGTGGAAGGGGAGTACATTGGTGCCGCCAATCTTTATCGCCTTGGCCCCTTTGCCAATTTCTACCTCGCGAATAAAGGCCGTCCCAGGCTCTTTGTAGACCTCTTCGGGAATACCAGCAGCCCTTTCGGATACCTGGCGGTAGCTGGTCCCTAACTCGGGAAGGATGAGCTCCTCACCTACTTGGGGAGGGGTAATTTCCCTTTCCTCTTCTTTAGGCCCTTCAGCGACTTCGGCCTCGGCCGGGGGAGCTTCGGTCGGCTCCTTGGGCCCCTCTGGGGGCTTAGCCTCCTCTTCTTTTTCTTTAGGAGCCGGCTCTTTTACCGCTTCGGCTGGTTTTGTTTCTTCGGCCTCAACCTTTTCTCTCTCTTTTTCTGGGGCCTCTGCCGGCCTTTCTCTTTCTGCCGCTGGAGCAACGGCCTCTTTGGGCTTTTCAGGAATTTCTGAAGGCTTTTCGGCAGGTCCTTCTTCCTCAGGGACCACCGGCTTGCCCAACAAGGTTTTTTCTAAATTGGCCAGGCCATCGTGGAGGAGATTTACCCCGTGTCGAAGGGCCTCCATGCTACTGTGGAGGGCGGAAAAGACCTCTTTTAAGGCGCCAAGGTCCACACTCAAAGGAGCCTCAGCGGCCTTTTCCGGTATCTTCGTGGGGGGAACTTTCTCTTCGACTACCTCAGGTGCCGCCTGGGCCCAAACCATCAGGGGCTTTTCAGCCATTTCCGGACGTGGGTAAAGACCAGCGCGCTTGACAATTTCGGGTATGGCCTCCTCCCATTCAATGGCCATTATGTGTACGCCGGCTATACCAGGTATTTCTTTTACCTGCTGAATGATGTCTACCGCGATCTGGATGCCCTCTTCCCGTTTGTCTTTGGCCTCCTTCATGCGTTTTAGTATCTCGTCGGGGACATCCAGCCCGGGTACATTGTATTTCATATAGCGCACCATGCCGAAAGACTTCGGTGGGGTGATACCCGCAAGGATGTAGACCTTTTCGGTAAGTCCCATCTCCCGGGCCATTTCCATAAACTTTTGGAAACGTTCCAGATTGTAAACGATTTGGGTCTGGATGAAATTGGCTCCTGCCGCTACTTTCTTGGCCAGGCGCCACACCCGAAATTCAAAGGGGTCGGCAAAGGGGTTGGCCGCGGCCCCCAGGAAAAAGCGAGGACGGGTACCTTTTATCTCCCCTCCAGACTGGAACTTTCCTTCATCGCGCAGGCGACGGGCCATATCGAGTAATTGAATAGAATCCAGGTCAAATACCCCTTTGGCCTCTGGGTGGTCACCAAACTTTTGGTGGTCTCCGGTAAGACACAGTAAGTTTTTCAGGCCCAAGGCCGAGGCCCCCAGAATGTCGGCCTGAAGGGCAATGCGGTTACGGTCTCGACAGGTCATCTGGATAACCGGCTCTATACCTTCGGCCATAACCAATAGGGCCGAAGCAATAGAAGACATACGCACCACCGCGGTCTGACAATCCGTAATATTGGCGGCGTCTACATACCCCTTAATCAAACGGGCCTTGGCCCGCACGACCTCGGCGTCAGCACTACGAGGGGGACCTATTTCTCCAGTGACTACAAAGTGACCCTCTTTAAGGAGCTTTTCTAAATGGCTTCCCGCCACTAAATCCTTGCTCACTTCTTCCTCCTCGCCTTTAAGGTTTCTCTTTATTGGGTTTGTTTACTTTTAAGTCTTCCCGCACACGCCTTCTCAGGCCGCCATGACCAGCGGGTATCCAATTCTTAGGCGCCCATATTTCCTTGAGACGATCTAGTTCTCCTCGCGCCTTGAGTCTTTCGTATATCTGGTGCCATACACAGGGCACATCAGGCCTTATTTCACACCTCCCATCTTGAGAGCCGCCACAGGGACCATTGAGTAAATTTTTGGCACAACGGGCAATGGGACAAAGCCCCCCGGTCAAATCAATAATACAGTCTCCACAGCCACGACACTTTTCTTCCCATTCTCCCAAGGCCGGATTGGCCCCGTAAAAAAGGGTGTCTACCCCGGGGTAGATCTTGATTTCCGGGTAGAGGTCGGCAATAAGGTTTACCCCCACGCCACAGGCCAAAGAAACTACGGCTTCTACTTGCGGGGCTATCTTTTCCAAAGGTTTCAAATATTCCGGATCACATTGTCGAATAAGGGTCTTTTCTATAATTTCCAAGGGGCGGTCTTGCTTCTTACGGGCTAATTTCAATGCTGCCGAAACAATTTCGACTTCGCGATCGCCACCTGTTGAACAAATAGCCACACAGCCTCGACAGCCTATCAAAGCTATCTTTTTAAAGGGCTCAATGGTTTTAAGTATCCTTGGGATAGGTTTTCTTTCGGCAACGATCATTTAGTGTCTCCTTTTTGCGAGAGAATATCGACTAATACTTCGTACATATTTTTTACTTCTTCAACCAGGGCCCCGGTATCTAAACGAGGAATCCAGGCCAAACGCAAACGCTGTGGTTCTAACCCAATCTCAGCAAGCAGAGATTGGGTTAGAGATACCCTTTTTTCCGCCCTAAGGTTACCTACTTGATTGTGACACTTATTTTTTTCGCAAACCGCCACCAATACAGCCTCTGCCTCGTCTAAAAAGGCCCTCAATATATCCACTACCTCTATTTTCCCTGAACAAGGGAAACGACGCACCTCGATACACGCTGGTATCCCGGCAAAATCTTCCTCGCCGGCCTCATTGGTATAATGACAGCATAAAATAGTGATTTTAGTCAAAGACATGGGCCCTTAACCTCCCGTACTAAAGGCCACATTTTCCGGAGAAGGCCTTATTTCTATAGCCCGTGCTGGACATTCTACTACGCAGATACCACAACCTCGGCATTTGTCCGCCTCTATTACGGCAAAGCCGTCTTCTACTATGTAGGGCGCTC
This sequence comes from Thermodesulfobacteriales bacterium, assembly GCA_026988575.1. Classification (GTDB taxonomy): domain Bacteria; phylum Desulfobacterota; class Thermodesulfobacteria; order Thermodesulfobacteriales; family Thermodesulfatatoraceae; genus JALSKZ01. The sequence continues at coordinate 26,047 of JALSKZ010000084.1, forward strand.
CAAAGGGACAGGTACGCACACATGTAAGACACACTATACATTTTTCGGCGTCAACCCGGGCCAGTCTACCCACCGCAAAACGGCTCTCCTCTATAGGGACCCCCTCTTTGCGTGCCAGACTCTGAAGGGTCTTTATGACCTCCATGGGCTTTACATCCATAGGACACACTGGCACACAGGAGCCACACTGAGAACAATACCAAATTGTAGGCCGCTTAAGGAGTTTTTCTTTAAGACCCAGTAATACGCTGTGGACGATTACCCGGGGATCAAACTCTTCACAAACCTTTTCCACCGGGCAGATGCCCGAACAAGCACCACAGCGGAAACACTGGGTCAGGGCCTCAGGGCCTCCCATTTTCTTAATAAGCCTGGCCAACTCTTTGTCTCTTGTCTTTAGGTCTATCATCTATTATTCCCCCTGGCCTTGGGTTGCCAGAGATCCCCTTCTTGCACTACCTGACCGCGTTTGGAAAAGACCTGAAGGAGCGAAGCGATTTCTCCCGGATAAAAACCGGTTTTTTCCGCCAAGGCATCCACAGAAATAGGCCCCTTTTCTAAGAGGGCCTTTAGTTCGTTTTCTAAAATTTCTTTCTTTAATAAGGGCAGTATTTTTTCCTCTACCCGCCTTGCTATCCCTTCTGGGCTATAGTCTCCGGCCTTTTTAAGCTCGCGGGCCAAATTCCCCAAGGCCGCCCGGAAACGCATACCTCCAGTGACCACCCTTGCCGCCTCTAGACGCAGGCGTAAGCTCGCCTCTGAAAGGCCTTCTTTTTCGCCTAAAGGCCCAAGGTCTTTTATCTGCTCGACAAAATTAGTAATAAGGGTCACAAAACGAGGGGCCTCTGAGGCAGAAGCCCACTCCAGGACCATTCGTCTTTGGTCTATACCTATTACCTGCAGTAACCGTTTGACTACTTCGGCCACTACTACTGCTTCGTAATTACCAGACTGGTAATGGCACTCTCCCAGGTGTCACCCACCGATGAACACCCCGTCTGTACCTACATAAAAGGCCTCTACCACAAAACGGGGATCGATTCGTCCCGTGCACATAACCCTTATGACCCGGTTGTAAGGCGGGTACTGATATCGGGCCACACCAGCCGCATCGGCTGCGGCATAACAACACCAATTGCACAAAAAACTCAGAATTTTGGGCTCAAAACTCATATGGCCACCCTTTCCTTGACTTTTAGGCTGCTTCTTCGGCAGTCTCCTTCTTCTTTTCTTTTGTGCCAAAGGCCTGTATTTGGGCCAAAATGGCCTCGTCGGTAAACCCTCCCATGCTTATGGCCAAGACAGGACAATGAGAAGCACACACTCCACACCCCTTACAGGAGGCCGTAATGGTCTCGGCCTTTTTGCGTTTGCCCACCTTTACCAGGACTATGGCGTTATAAGGACAGAGGTCAGCGCATATACCACAACCTATGCAACGGCTTTGATCTACCCTAGACACTATAGGTGGCACCTCTACATAGCCCTTGGCCATAGGGATGGCTGCTTTGCCAGCTGCCGCCCGGGCCTGGGCCAACACCTCCTCCAGGGGCTTTGGAGCATGAGCCAGACCACATACGTAGATCCCATCTACCGCAAGCTCCACCGGCCGAAGTTTTACGTGGGCCTCCAAGAAAAAGCCTTCCTGGGTCAAAGGTACCTTGAGAGTCTTGGCCAGTTCTTCACTGCCTTGGGTTTGGACCCCCACAGAGAGCACCAATACATCACAGGGTAAAAGGAGATCCTCGCCTAAAAGACGATCTTTGACCTTTACTTTTATCTCTCCTCCTTGCCTCACCTCTACCCGAGGGGGGGCGTCGGCCTCGTAACGTAAGAAGATCACCCCTTGGTTGCGGGCTTCTCTATAGGCCTCCTCTGAAAAACCATAGGTGCGCAGGTCTCGATAAAGGATATATACGTCTTTTCCCGGGTACTTGTTTTTGATTTGAAGGGCGTTTTTTACCGCCTGCTGGCAACAGAACTTGCTACAATAGGAAAGCCCCTGTCCCCTGGAACCTGCACACTGGATCATCACAATACTTTTGGCCTCCAAAAGCAGGTCTTTCTCCTCGGTAAGGGCGCTTTCTAAATCAAGCTGGGTGAGGATTCGAGGATCTTGGCCCAGACAATAGAGCTCTGGACGATATTCACCCGCCCCGGTGGCCAGAATCACTACGCCATGGTTTACTAGGGCTGACCCCTCAGGACCCTTTAGCGTAGAGGTAAAATTACCTACGTAGCCTGAGACATTCTCCACGCTGGTGTCCAGATAAACGTGAATACGGGGATGTTTTTGGACTTGGTCTACCAAATCGTGGAGGATCTTTTGGGGGTCTTCCCCAGAGAGTAAAAACCTCAGGCGCTTTAAGTTGCCCCCTAGGGTGTCTGTTTTCTCTACCAGATGTACTTCAAAACCCTGTTCCGCCAAAGATAAGGCCGCGGTCATACCAGCGGCCCCGCCACCTATAACCAAGGCGGTAGCCGTGACCGAAACCCTTTGTATCTCTAAGGGTTCAAGCCTTACGGCCTTGGCCACAGCCATACGTACCTGGTCTTTGGCCTTTTCGGTGGCGTATTCCGGAGCAAAACCGTGCACCCAGGCACACTGGTCTCTAATATTGGCCATTTCAAAAAGGGCCGGATTGAGCCCGGCCTCCCGCAAAGTCTCTTGAAATAAGGGTTCGTGGGTACGGGGGCTACAGGCTGCTATAACCACACGATTTAGACGATATTCTTTGATCTTTTGGACCAAAGAGACCAGGGTATCCTGCGAACAGGCATAAAGGACATCTTCGGCCACTACCACATGGGGAAGGGATGCGGCATATTCACTTACCGCCTTTACGTCTATCACTCCGGCAATATTTATGCCGCAATGGCAGACAAAGACCCCTACCCGCGGCTCTTCTTGTAGGAGGCTTTGGTCTTCGGTAGGAAAGGACTTTTCGATAATCTCGGTCTTTCGGGCCCCGGCTAGTATTTCAGAGGCCAAGGCGGCAGCCCCACTAGCCTGTACAACACTTTCCGGGATATCCTTGGGACCTTGAAAGGCACCGGCCACAAAGATCCCTGCCTTGTTGGTCTGTAAAGGTGTGGCCGAAGAGGTCTGGGCAAAGCGAAACCTATTCAGCTCAATACCTGTTACCTGAGCTATGGAGAGAGCGTCTTCGGGTGGAGCAAGCCCTACCGATAACACCACCAGATCAAAAAATTCTCGGCGGGCCTGACCATTTTCAGGCACATAAGTAAGGGCTAAGCGCCGGCCTATTTGTTCGACCTTGGGGACTTTGGCCCTTATCACCCTAAAACCGTACTTATCCACCGCGCGTCTAAAGCTTTCGTCAAAACCCTTTCCCTGGGTGCGTACATCCATAAAAAAGAGGCTTATTTCCGCCTCTGGGGCATGCTCTTTTACCACCGAAGCCTCTTTTACGGCGTACATACAACACACCGAAGAACAGTAGTTTTGACCACAGGTGACGTCTCGAGAACCTACACACTGGATAAAGGCTATGCGTTGGGGATGAGTCATATCTGAAGGCCGCAAGACTTCTCCTTCACTGGGGCCAGAGGCACAGGTAAGGCGCTCTAGCTCTAGACTCGTTACCACATCGGGATATTCACCATAGCCATATTTTTGTAAGGCCTCTAAAGGTACTCGACCAAAACCCGCAGCCAGAATAACCGCGCCTACTTCTAAAGTCCGCTCTTCGGGAACCTGCGTGAAATCTATGGCCTTGGGACCACATAGGTTTAGGCAAAGAGAACAGGCCTCGTGGTTTAGGCGTAAACACTTCTGTGCATCTATGTAATAGGCCGTGGGGATGGCTTGGGCATAATCCACCCGTGCGGCCCTGGTGAAATCTAAATTTTCGTTATATTCGTCGGGCACGAGACGGGGACAATATGTCATACACATTCCACAGGCCGTGCACTTTTCGGGATCTATGTACCGGGGCTTTACCTCCACGGTAGCCTTAAAGTGCCCTGGTTCCCCAGAGAGCCCCTTTAATTCGGCTAAAGTAATAATTTCTATATTGGGAGACCGACCGGCCTCCACCAATTTAGGTGAGAGTATTCAGATGCTACAGTCGTTGGTGGGGAAGGTCTTGTCTAGCTTGGCCATGACCCCCCCGATGGAGGCCCTTTTTTCTACCAGGTATACGTAGTAACCAAGCTCGGCCAAATCCAGGGCTGCCTGGACACCTGTTACTCCGCCTCCCAATACCAAGACTTTACCGCTTAATTTTTTGCTCATAAAAAACCTCACCTTTATTCTTCTTCTTATTCTTTCTTCTATTCTTCTTCGCCCACTCTAAGATAAGTGGGGCCAAAGCACCCCAGACCATGGAAAGGGGTCTTGGGTCTGGTGTCTCCCAAGGCCCGCCGCATG
>JALSKZ010000085.1 GCA_026988575.1 Thermodesulfobacteriales bacterium
TCTTTTCCTCCCCTTGGTCCAGAAGGCCCTTTTCATATAGGGGGTATCAATATTGTGCCTCAATATGTATGGATCCTCGGGCTTACCTTTTTGTGTTTTTTAGGGTTGCACCTCTTTTTTCGGCATACCCGTTGGGGGCGGGCTATGCGGGCCATAGCGGCAGATGGAGAAGCCGCGGTGCTGGTAGGGCTACCTGTTTCGGCTCTGGTGGCCTTGAGTTTTACTTTGGCCGGGGCCTTAGGGGGGCTTGCGGGGGTCTTGATTACCCCGGTGGCCCCGGTCTCCTACGATAGTGGAGTAATCATGGGCCTAAAGGGTTTTGCCGCGGCTGTACTTGGGGGCTATGGCCATTTTGGGGGGGCTCTGTTAGGGGGGCTCCTTTTAGGCCTACTTGAGGGACTTTTGGCCTATTTTTTCTCTTCGGCCTACAAAAACATATTGGCCTTTGCCCTGCTGGTTATAGTGCTTCTTTTTCGTCCTCAAGGTCTTTTGGGACAAGGGATTAAAGAACGGCTATGAAGAGCACATGGGCTTTTTTAGCCTTTAGCCTAGGCATCCTTTGCTTGCCCCTTTTTGTACAAAATCCCTACTACCTGAATATATTGGCCTTTGTCGGGCTTTATGCCCTGGTAACCATAGGTCTTAGCCTTTTTATCGGGTATGCCGGCCAGATTTCCTTGGGGCACGGGGCATTTTATGCTTCAGGGGCCTATATTTCGGCCTTGCTCAGTCTCTTTTACGGATTAAACCCCTGGTTATCCATGTCGGTGGCGGTTGTATTTACGGTACTTTGGGCCTTCGCCCTGGGTAAATCTATCTTACGCTTGCGTGGACACTACCTGGTTATGGCCACGTTAGGGGTAAATTTGGTGGTATATATGTTGCTGGTAGAGCTTGAACCCCTAACGGGTGGTGTATCGGGGCTGCCGGGAATACCGCCCTTTTGTGTGGGAGACTTTTGCTTCACTTCGGACAGGGCCTGTTTTTATTTGATTTGGGGTATATGTTTGGTGGTGTTAGCGGGGGCCTTACGCGTAGATTCTTCGCCTTTAGGGCGACAGTTACGGGCCATCCGAGGCAGTGAACTGGCCGCCGCCGCCCTAGGTTTGGATGTAACGGCCTACAAGGTGGGGACCTTTACCTTAAGTGCGGGGCTTACCGCCTTAGCCGGGGCCTTGTACGCCCATTATCTATCTTTTATAAGTCCTAAAACCTTTGATGTATTTTATTCCATCGAGGTGGTAACCATGGTGCTCTTAGGCGGGGCAGGCAATATTTGGGGGGCCATATTAGGGGCCTTTTTCCTTACGCCTCTGCCGCAACTATTAGATATTGTCAAAGAGTATAAAGATTTACTCTATGGTTTGATCATCATGGGTATTTTAGTCTATGAGCCTGAGGGTTTATGTGGATTTCTGAAAAGAATACCCCTTTTTAAAGAAAAAAAAGCCTTTTTTGGGGGTTAAATTCTCTTTAGAAGATCTTTTTTGCGTAAGGTCTTTGTGTTAGCCTATAAGCTATGGCCGACGATACTAAATGTCCTTGGTCCAAGTTAGGGCCTGAAAATTTAGCTTATAAGGGCATGTTGCTCGATGCCCTCCTTACACCCTCCTGCCCTAACGATAATTGCCGTCTGAAAAACATTTTGAGATTATCCTTTGATTTTTCTCACCATCTCTTACAGGCCCACGGCGAGGAAGACTTATGGGCCACGGTTTTGGTAGCGGTAACTGCACGGGAGGGTTTGGGTTTTAATCGGGCTTTCATCCTAGAAAAAGTGGCTCATGCCAATGCCTTGCAAGGAAAGGCAGCTTTAGGGCCCCCTAGTGCCGAGGCCGCGGCTCAGATCTGGCAAACGCTAGAAAAAGGTTGTCCCTCCTTTTCCGAAATGGTTCGCCAGGCCAAAACAGAGATGTTTCGTTCTCATTTGTCTTCTTTGGCCCGCAGCCTCTATATATCTCTTGATGTAGACCATGGTTTTTCTAAGGCCTTAGAAGATTTAGACGTAAGTTGTTTGCGCCAAGAGGAAGAGCCCCTTTTAGGGGAAATATTTGAAAAGTTAGGGGTAAAAGAGATAGGAATCGTTCCTTTGGGTATAGCTCCTCACATTCATGGTTTTTTGATGGTGGATAACTTCGTTAATCGTGAGCCCATGGAGCAAGAAAACCTCCAGTTTTTAAAGATTTTGGCGGTGCAGACGAGTTTGGCTTTGCAACGACTCAATCTTTGTAAAGAGGTGGAGCAACAAAAGGCCCTTTTGATAGAAGCAGAGCGTCTTAGTGCTCTGGGGCAACTGGCTTCCAAAGTATTCCACGAAATTCGAAACCCCATTTCCGCAGTAGGGGGGCTTTCAAGGCTTTTATTAAAGAAAGATACCAGCCAGGAGCTCAAGCTTTATTTGGAGACCATTCGTCGAGAGGCGGCAAGGTTAGAAAAGGTCTTAGAAGATCTTTTTGAATTCATTCGTCCCATTGAGCTCCACCCAGAACCTATAGGCCTTTATAGGCTCTTACAAACATCTTTAAATCTTTTGCAGGCCGATTTTAGGCAGGCGGGGATCCATATTGCTTTAGACATAATAGGACGCGAGCCCATTGTCTGTGTAGACCAAGAAGAGATGCGTTTGGTCTTTTTGCATCTCTTACAAAATGCCTTAGAGGCCATGCCCGAGGGCGGGGTTTTAAAAATAAAGGTGCGGGTGGGAGAGGAGGGTCTCCATATAGAATTTGTTGATTCTGGGGTAGGTATCCCCAAAGCTTATTTAAAGAGGGTTACAGAGCCGTTTTTTACCACCAAGACCTATGGCTCAGGGCTTGGGTTATCTGTGGCCAAGCGCATTGTGGAACTCCATGGAGGGCAATTGCACCTCCAACCGATAAAGCCTTCTGGTACTAAGGCGGTCATTTCTTTACCTTTGGAAGTGCTATGTAATGGAGGTTAGCGGTGAAGGTGTTATGGGCGCCGTGGCGTATGGAATATATTTTAGGCAAGCGCGAACCGGGCTGTCCCTTTTGTCCTCCAGAAATCAATCTTCCCGATGAGAAGCGCCTCATCCTCTACGTAGATGATTACACCATCGTAATTATGAACAAATTTCCTTATAATAGCGGGCACCTTTTAGTGTCTCCCCGGCGGCATGTGCCAGAATTAGACGACCTTAGCCATGAGGAGCTTTTAGGTTTACAACTTACTACACGTCTTTGTCTGGGCATTTTACGCCAAGTATTAAGGCCCGATGGGTTTAACATCGGTTTAAATTTAGGCAAGGTAGCGGGGGCCGGTATCCCCGAGCATCTGCACGTCCAAATAGTGCCTCGTTGGGAAGGAGATGTTAATTTCATGACGGTCTTTGGGGAAGTAAGGGTCATTTCCGAACACCTTATTTCTACCTATAGGCGGCTGTTTCCCCATTTTGAGGTGCATATGTCTAAAAGTAAGGCCTCCGGAGATGTATGATTTTTCTAAGGCCTTGGTCTCTTTAGAGGAACGTTTAAACCCTTGTATCCTTTGTCCTCGTCGTTGTGGTGTCTTGCGCCTGGAAGGGGAGCGTGGTGTGTGTAAAGTGGGGGTGGAGCCCAAAATAGCGGGTTATGAAGCCCATTTTGGGGAAGAGGCGTGTTTAGTAGGGCACAATGGGTCAGGGGCGGTCTTTTTTAGTGGGTGTAATTTGGCTTGTGTGTTTTGTCAGACGTACGAGATAAGCCACAAAGCGGTAGGCGAAGAGATTTCTTACGCGGCCTTGGCCGAAATCTTTCTTTCTTTGGCCGAGCAGGGGGTACACAATATCAATTTGGTCTCTCCCTCCCATCAGGTTTACGCCATAGTAAAGGCCCTAGAGATAGCCCGAAGAGAGGGGCTTTCTCTGCCGGTGGTATATAACACAGGGGGCTACGATTCCCAAGAGACCCTGGCCCTTTTGGAGGGGTTGGTGGATATATACCTGGCCGATTTTAAGGTATGGCACGAAGACATTGCCGCGCGTCTGCTCAAGGCGCCGGATTATCCCGAAGTGGCTCGGGAGGCCCTAAAGGAGATGTATCGCCAGGTGGGAGATTTGGTAATCGACAAAAAGGGTCTGGCCCAAAGGGGTTTGCTGGTAAGACACCTGGTGTTGCCCGGGGGGCTTGCTGGTACCAGGGAGATCCTACGGTTTTTGAAAGAAGAAATTTCGCCAAGGGTTTACCTCAATCTCATGGGGCATTATCACCCGGCAGGGGAGGCCATGCGCTACCCCCCTTTAGATCGCCCTCTCCAAAAAAAAGAGTTTGAAGAGGCAATACGTTGGGCGCAAGAATTTGGTTTTACACGTTTGGACAAGACTCATTGGGCATTATTGGCTTTTATTTTGGATAATTAAGCTTGAGTAAGATTTGTTGTTTAAAATAGCCTAAAAAGGCTTTTTTGTTTAGTTTAATTGAATTTAGCTAAGGTTATGGTGCCTTGACAATTGTAGGTGCGTATAGTACTACCGCCAACAAAGAGAATTTTGTTAAAGGAGGGCAAATATGCCGACGGTAGAATTTAAAGGAAAAACTTTTGAGGTAGATGAAGACGGATTCCTCCTTGGTGGTTTGGATGCCTGGTGCCAGGAATGGGTAGAATACGTAAAGCAGCTTGAGGGTATTGAGGAGCTTACCGAGGAACACTGGAAGGTCATCAAGGTGCTTCAGGACTACTACAAGAAAAACGGTGTGGCTCCCATGGTACGTGTTCTCTCCAAGGTTACTGGTTTTCCGCTCAAGAAGATTTACGAGCTCTTCCCCTCTGGCCCAGGTAAAGGAGCCTGTAAGATGGCTGGTCTTCCTAAGCCCACTGGTTGTGTGTAAAATCTGGGCCTTTTAGGTGGTCTTTAAAGGTGGCCTTCCGTGGGGAGTGCCACCTTTATTTTTTAGCCTTTTAAAGTTAATTTTTTAGGAAACGCGAGGAATAGGGCCTTAAAAAGAGGCAAAAGCTTCTAAATCGTAATTTGTTAAGGAAAGGAAGGGTTCTTTTCGACTGGACAATCTTTGATAGGAAAGGTAGGATCAGGGTTGTCAAAAGAACGTAGGTGTTTATTTTTTAACCGCGGTGATGGTAAGATTTTACATGGTTTTGGTTAGGTTTTAGCTAATTTTTAGCCCGTAAAAAACAACAAAATGAGAGAGAGGAGGTAAGGGCGATGAGAAAGAGTGTGTGGTTAGGTCTGTTTTTGGCTCTCCTGTTTGGCTGGGCCGTGACGGCCTCGGCGGTACAGGTGGGGATTCACGGGCAGTTTGCCCACAAGGTGCAGTATTCGAATACCATAGGTCTTATGAAAGATGGTGTCTTAGATAAGGACTATGAAGACATCAACGCGGCCTGGGCCTCTTTGCAGTACCGGCTCTGGTTCGATGTGGCCAGCGACGACGGCAATGTGAAGGGCGTGTGGGCCGTAGAGGTTGGTAGTGAGCCTTTTGGTGCTCTTGATACTTTTGATGTGGCCTCTGCGGGTGATACCAATGCCTATCAGACCCGTCTGGCCTACGTGGATGTGCGGCTGCCCTGGTTTGCCAGCGAGAACCGCGTATCCATCGGTCTCCAGGACATCGACATCAGCCCCTGGCTGTTTAAAGAGATCGCCACGGGCATCGTGAACCACGGCTCCTTTGACGCCGGCACCGCCAAAGTAGAATACCAGCTCGGTTGGGTACGGGCGGAAAATGATACTTTTACGAGCCCTGAAGGCTATATTCTGCCTGACACCGAATACACCGATGCCTGGTTCGGTACGGTGGCCTTTGACGTGGAGCCGGTAAAGGTCAAGGCCTTTGGTGTGTATATAAATAACGACAACCCCTGGTACATCGGTGCCGAGGTTTCTGGTACCCCCATGCCTGGTCTGGATGTGGCC
>JALSKZ010000086.1 GCA_026988575.1 Thermodesulfobacteriales bacterium
TCTTTAAGCTCAGGGGCTATTTTTATTGCAGGGGCTTTTTCAAACAAAGAGGCCTGCCGCCACATAGCTTTAGCTTGGCAGGCCCCGCTTTTGTGGTCAAGTATCCCTCGGCAAATTCGCGTGATATACTAAATCATAAGAGTTCCTTGGGAGATTCCCCTATGAAAGATCTTCGTCTTATTGCAGTGGTATGGAAAGAAGAAGAAGGTTACGTGAGCATGTGCCCTGAGTTAGGTGTTCCTTCCCGCGGGGACAGCCCCGACGAAGCCCTAGAAAATCTTGGTCCGCGTGACAATCCTTTCAGGAAGCTTAATAACCCGGCCTTTGCGGCGAATAACTAGGGGGACAATACAGAAACTAGGAAGTTAACCGCGGGCCGGGCGGATCAATTTTATTGGCCGTAGGTGGGTCAAATTTTTTGGCCGTTGACATTGATAGAAGGTAAGAAGCCCGGCGGTAAGATATTTTTTGCGTATGACTTCATCGGAATCGTCTTCCAGATTGAGGATGCGATAATCCTTACCGTAACCATCCTGATAAAAATAGCGATAGGAATAGTCAAAGATGATACACTTGGCGTAAAGAGTTTCCAGTTTTTTATCGCCCTTTGGTGCGCCTGGCCAAAAGTGGCGGAATATTCAAAAGAAAGCCTTTTTCGCAAAGTTTGTCGCGCCGCAAAAGCCAGGAGCTTTCTTTTCCGCCGGAGGCTCCACGGTGCCCTTCATCTACGAGGACAAGATTATTCCCCTCAAAAGCCTCAACAGCTACTGTTTTATCACCGGTTTCTTCGCGAAGCTTATGAATGTCTATAATTTGAACAAATAAATTCTTTAGCGAAAAGTGTCCCAGCATCTTTACGAAAGATTTCCGCCGGAATGCCAGAAAGATTAAATTCTTCCAGGTGTTGAAGGGAGAGTCCTTCGTTCGGAGTAAGCAAGATAATGCGGCTCAATTCTTCTGGTTTCCCATATAACCTAAGGTAGTGCAGATATTGTATAAGGTTCACGTGCATTAAAAGCGTTTTTCCGCTTCTCGTGGCCATCCAGAAGGCCAGTTTGTTGAGATCTTCCGCCTCAAAAGGCTCAAGTTCTTCCTCGGGATAATTTTCCTTGAAACGCTCAAGATAAGCATTCAGAGAATTGAGTAGCCCCTCGAGGTTTCGAAAATAGCGGTCTAGATAAATCTCCGTGAAAAGCAAAGCCAGATATTGGAAATATTTAGGATAAAGGACAAGGCCTAAACGATTACGATTTTCGGTTATTTTTCTCCAATGGCGCACAATGTTTTCATCGTAACGAAGGAGATCCTCTAGTGTTAAATGACCATTACCCTCGATTTGCTTCACCAGCTCATGATAGAATTTAGTGATGTTGTTTTCATCAAAGCCTTCAAGTTCTGGAAGCTTAAGATGTTGAGCCAGACTATCAAAAGAACCTTTGCCAAAAAGGGAAAGAACCCAACGATTTAAAACCAGCCGCTTTTCGAAAGATAAAGTTGAATTATACGTCCAATTTTATTTCTATTCAAAATTAAAATTTGTTTTTCTATATTCTGATGATAGATTTTAAAAATAGGAATAAATTTGCCATTGAATTCATACCAACCTTCAAAACTTTTTATATCAAGCTGTTTAACATTTCTGTACCATTTAGGTTTAAAATTCTTGCAATTTTTAAAAAACAACCAAAATACAATATTTGCAGCAAAAATAACAATATCATCTGGATGTTTAAATTTTGATAGGGTTCTTTCAAATTCATCTTTAGAGATTTCTTTGCAATCTTTAGCAACCTCGTCTAGTAGATATGAGTTTTCTCTAGAAGCTAAATTTCGTCCATAATTTTTTCCCCATCCTGCATAATGAATGTGCCAATAAATTTCTTTGTTACACAAGAAAATTTAGCATTAAGACGAAGGGAAGCCACGGGCGACGCATGCAGTAGGGGCGACGCATGCGTCGCCCCTACCACTCACCACTCGCTACTCTCCACTCACTACTCGCCACTTATCACAATTCGTCTTTCCGCAGGCTCGACCTTCAGGATGAGAAGGTCTTTTCCTTCTGAAAGGGGCTCAAGAAACTGATAGGGAAGAGCCGGAATTTCCACCTGAGGATCCTCAACAAAAGGGCCCTCAATCCACTCTACCTCTGGCTTATACGCTGGGACTTCGCCACCAGAGAAGCGGCAGATGTCTGTTAGTTTTCCGCCAGAGATTACGATGGTGCAGAGGATACCCAGGTGGGCACAGTAAGTCTGGTCTGGGCCGGAAAGCCGGGGGTATTTTTCAAGATGCGTGTGCCCGAAACACCACCAGGCCTGAGGGGGAAGCTTGTGAAAGACGACTCCGTCTTTGCCGCAGGTCTGCGAAACAATAAGAGGCGTTGAACGGTAAAAGGCCACTTTGCCACGAACCTCTCCCGGGATGATAAAAAAGAGCTCGTAGTCGTTTGCCTTCTCGTAGATCTCAGTAAAGGCCTGCTTAAGCCTCTGATGAAAACAGACTTTCTTTACCTTCTGGGCCTCTTCCATCCAGGCAAGTGCCTTTTCTAAACGATCATTCTTCGAAGCCATAAAACTCCTTCTTTTTAATCAAAAAAACTATCAGATAGCTATGACGAGTTTTATTGTTGGAATATTTTATCCGACAAAGTGTCATCACGAGGCGACTTGTACGTCCGTGCGATTCCTGTCTCGAACACAGTGAGAGATCTAGATTGCTTAGTCTCGCTCGCCATGACAATGTTCAAAATGTCATCTGTTTTATGCTCCCAGTAATATTACTGGGGAACATCTTTTAGCCGACATTCCTCTCAATGGTTCCGTTCCCAATTTTCGAAGCGAAAAAAGATAGGAAGCAAAATTATTCACCCCCCTTCTATATATTATTAGGAGCGTGAAATATTTCTCAAATTAAATTATTCGGTTAAATTTTATTTTTAGGAGTTAGTGGAAAATATTTACTTTTTTCAGGTAAAAAATTTCTTTTTACATCTAAAATCTTTCATAAACACTTATGTTAATTTTGTAACTTACAATTTTTTATTGAAAAATTTTGAATGAAAAATCCAAAATCTGGAAATAAAAATTTAGGAGGGGCATTACAGTCCATTAGTGTCCATTGGTTTGTAATGAGCCCCTCCAGGACTGTGCAGGGTATAATGCAGCAAAGGGGAAAAATGAGTACAGCAGAACCTGAGGTCAAACGTTGGACAGCAAAGCGTAAAACCCAATTGGTCTTGGAAACCCTAAAAGGCAAGACCACCGTGGCTGAAGCCGCCCGGCGCTACGATCTCAAACCAAGTGAGCTCCAATATTGGGTTGATGAGGGCATAAGGGGCATGGAGAACTGCCTTAGGGTTCGTCCCTGGGGCATCCGGGAGCAATATGAAGCCAAACTCAAGGAGGCTTATGCTGCCTTAGGAGAGGCTCAGCTTGAGATCAAAGTCTTAAAAAAGTGCAAAGCCTGCTCGACTTGGACGAGACGTCGTAAAGTCGGTGCAGGAGTTTAAGTGAAGCGAGGGAGGAGATAGGGACCTGGATGAGGTACTACAACATAGAGAGGCCGCATCAAGCCTTGGGGTATCAGGCACCGTCTGATATGCTAGCAATAGCAGCTTGAGTTATGCAAAAAACAGGGGTCATTACACTCTTTAGCCCGGCCGGGGAAAAATAATCAAAATCAATATCAATATCTGTTTTCGGGAGGGCTGAAAGCCTTGGGATTGGCGCGCCCGGGAGGACTCGAACCTCCAACCTTTGGATTCGTAGTCCAACGCTCTCTCCGGTTGAGCTACGGGCGCGCGCTGGAAACAAACAATAACGTCTAATCCAAGATTTGACAAGCCGGCAGAGATGAAAATGGCCTCTCAAATAATAAGAGCGGGGTTTAAACCCCACTCTTATTATGGCCTGCTGAAGGCTTTGGCTTAGAAGAAGTAGAAAAGACTCCCCATCACCCGGTTCAATTTGCCGTCGGCATTGTTAGGATAGTCACAGTACACGTACATATATTCCATACCGTAGGCAAAGGCCCGGGTGATACGATACATGAAGTTGGCGTAGTACATCTGTTGCTGAAGCCGAGCTTTTTCTACACCAGCAAGGTCGCTGTTTTTGGGGTTGTCGATGCCCCAGCCAAAGTGGGTGACGAGTTTGGGAGTCCAGAAGAGTTCCAGTTCCAGCCAGCCCCCCACAGCCTCAATGGTTTCTACCGATAGTATGGGGTTGTTTTTGGAATTAGCCTTTTTGAGGTCAGTTACATAACTACCATCTTGTAAGAGGAATCTTGTTCCCTGGCCCACACCGCAGCTGTAGTAGCCGTCAAAGTTATTGCCGTACCAGATTTCACCCAGGATAAAGGCCTTGCGGGTAATAGGCAGGGGAATTTTAGAACTAAGGCCTAGGGAATAGCTATCGGCTCTTTCTCCCCCGTGAGTGGTGTTGTATTTTTCCTGGGAATAATGCCCCCAGAGGGCCAAGAGGGCGGGCTTCCCGTTAATTTTGGTCTCGTAGGCCACGCGTGCCTCAATACCCGGAAAGCCGGCCTCGTTAGAGGGGTCGGCGTCATAGATAAAATAAGAAGAATCGGCCCGGGGGAAGCCAAAGGGCTGTTCTGCGGCCACCTGAATTTTTAGTTTGCTCACATCATTAAGAGAAACCAGTTTGGTTAGCCGGACCTGGGTCATACGGTAAGCAGGGTTACCCATGAAGGTGCCGGCCGGAAAGTTAAAGGTGTGGGGGTAAAGCTGGGAGATAGTGAGCCAGTCAAGACCAGCCAAGAGCTGCCAGGTGCCTTTATCTACGCCTAAGAATACGCGCCTGGCCCGCAAGGGAGAATGGTTCACGTTCCAGGGCATGGTCTCTTCGTCGTTACAATGGGTGTAAAAGTCCATTTCCATCTTGCCAAAGAGGGACCAGCCCTTATAGGGCTTGTAAAAATCAAAACCAAAGCGGCTGTGGCGGTAGTTTAAGGTGAACTGCTGGTGATTTTTACCGCTGTTAGGCAATACAAAGAGGACATAATTATCTCCCACCGCCCGGGAATCCTGCCAGACGGCATCGATCTTGAAAAAGCCGTAGAAGTCGATGCTGCTAGGTTGGGAACCATAGGCCCCTTTGGAGGAGAAAGAGGCCTTTTGGGCCTTGGGTGCGGGGATTTTTTTCCCCTGAAGGGTCTCTATTTGTTGCTTGAGTAAGGCGTTTTCTTGTTTTAATTGCTCTATTTCTCTTTGTAGCTGTTGGAGCACTTGCCTAATCTCGTTATCGGTGGCCCAGGATGTTCCGGCTCCTAGAAGGATAACTAAAAACAAGATCAAAAAGCCCGTACACCAATGTTTCATGAAACACCTCCCGAGAGTTTTAAAATTTGTAAAATTCACAGATATTTTGCCTAAATAGGCAAAAGGTTGGCGAAAGGCAAGTTTACTAGGGCAAAAGAATGGACGAAATAGCCCTTTTTAAAACGAGAAACGGGCCTAGAAGGCCCGTATTTAAGAAAATATAAGGTTTTCTAAAGATCAAAGCCCTGTTTTTATTATCTGAGCCCTTACCGCCTCGACCGAGAGATTTAAGGCCTCCCTTTCTTCCGTGGTAAGCTCAAATTCTAGAATTTTCTCTACCCCGTTTTGGCCAAGGACCACCGGGACCCCCAGGAAAACTCCTTCGATACCGAATTCTCCCTCAAGCCATACCGAACAGGTTAGCACTCGTTTGGTATCTCTAAGGATGGCTTCGGCCATTTCCACCGCGGCCAGGCCTGGGGTAGTAAAGGCACTGCCGGTTTTGAGGTAAGAGACGATTTCGGCCCCGCCTTGTTGGGTACGTTTGACGATTTCGTCGATCTTTTCGGGAGGCAGGAGTTCCGTAACGGGGACCCCAGCCACATTGGCCAGGCGCACCAAAGGAAGCATGTGGTCTCCGTGAATACCCATGACCAAGGCCTGGACGTCTTTGGGCGATACACCAAGGGCCTCGGCTAGGAAATAGCGGTATCGGGCCGAATCCAAGACCCCAGCCATGCCAATGACCCGTTGTTTGGGAAAACCCGAGACCCGAAAGGCGGTGTAGACCATGGCATCGATGGGATTGGTGATGACAATAAGGCAGGCTTCGGGACTATACTTTTTTACTTCCTCTACACAAGAGCGCACTATTTCCAGGTTGACTTTTAATAGATCATCGCGACTCATACCCGGTTTGCGTGGACGACCAGCAGTGAGGATTACTACCTGAGCATCTTTTAAGGCCTCCCACTCTTGTGTGCCTATAATTTTGCCCGAAAAGCCATATATAGGGGCGCTTTGGGCGAGGTCCAGGGCCTTGCCCTGGGCTAAACCTTCTACGATGTCTACGAGGACGACTTCTTCGGCAACGGCCTTTACCAGGGCCCAATGGGCCACCGAGGTGCCTACGGCACCGGCACCAATAACAGCAAGTTTCTTGCGCATCAAACCCTCCTTTTTAAAGCTCTTTAAATACCTTAGCCAGAGATTCTCCAGCTACGTGCATTTTCCATTCGTTCAACCATCCATAAGGGGTTTCGTAAAGCTCAAAACCGCTTTTAGTAAGTTTTTCCTTGGCTTTTTTTACAAGCATTTTGCCTTGTTCGGGAGGGGCCTTGCTCAAGGATAGGTGGCTGAAAGAATGGAAAATAACCCTTTGGGTCTCAAATTTGCGGCAGAGCCACTTAATGTTTTTGACCAGCTTCTCAACTACCCGTTTTTCTCGGTCTGGGTCGTGGGCCTCTACCTGATAAAACACTACCACGGCCTCTTTTAGGTCTCTTTCTGGGCCAGGGTCTCCGGCTTCGGAGACTGTGGGGGCATAGGGCTTCCACCAAAATTCATGTACATAAAACATAATTATCTTCATCTAAAGAGGTGCTCCTTAGGTAATCGTTAATTTGGTACTTTAATTGTTAACATATATTACTTGACACTTAAATTTGATTTGCGCTAGCTTTCCTTTTAATGCTTAAGGCGGCAAAAGGCTTCCAACAGGAATGCATTTCTAGCGGTCCTTATCTAGGACTAAATTTCCTTTGGTACTCTTATAAAAACCCATATGAGGGGGGGCTATGGCGGTAGAAAAAATAAGGAATTTTGTATTTGTGTCTCAGAGTGGTTCAGGGAAAACCTCTTTGGCCGAGGCCATGCTTTATTTGGCGGGAGTGACCAAAAAACTGGGTAAGGTTGATGACGGCTCCAGCATCCTGGACTTTGAGCCTGAGGAACAAAATCGCAAAATCACGGTGTCTACCTCCTGTCATCACTTCAGCTGGAAAAAACACGATATTTTCTTTTTAGACCCTCCGGGAGACGACAATTTCAACGCCGAGGCCAAGATGGCCATATGGGCGGCTGATAATGCCTTGGTGGTGGTGGAGGCCACCGATCCGGTAAAAGTCCAGACCGAGAAAGTCTTTGCGTTTGTCCGCGAATTTGGGCTTCCTTGTATAGCCTTTGTAAATAAGTTAGATCGCGAAAACGCCGATTTTGAAAAGGCCTTAAAGATCCTTGAGGAACGCTTAGAGATCCGTCCGGTACCGGTGGCCTATCCCATAGGTAAAGAGGCCGATTTAAAGGGAATAGTCGATCTTATTGCTATGAAGGCCTATACCTTTAACGAAGACGGAAAACCTTCTGGTGTGGACATCCCCGAAGAAATAAGCCCTCGGATAGAGGAATTGAGGGCCAATCTCATCGAATACGCCGCAGAAAGTGACGATGAGCTCCTGGAAAAGTTTCTAGAAGAGGGGGAATTGTCCCCTGAGGAAATAGTTAAAGGCCTCAAAAGGGGTATTCTTGAGGGACGTTTTGTCCCGGTAAGTTGTGGGGCCGTGGCCAAAATGGTGGGGATTCAACCTCTTCTTGACTTGATTGTAAACTTTTTACCCTCTCCTGTGGAAAAGGGGCCTCGAAAAGGAAAAGACTTAGAGGGTAAGGAGACTACTCGAGAACCTAACGTGGAAGCACCTGTTTCCGCAATAGTCTTTAAGACCCTTATTGATCCCTATGCCGGGCGGCTTTCTTTTTGTCGGGTAGTTTCGGGTACCTTACCAGCCGAGGGCACTCTGCTTAATCCGGGCCGGGAAGTCAAGGAAAAATACGCCAATTTGGCCGTCCCGGAAGGTAAGGGTTCAAAACCTATTAATCAGGCTCTGCCTGGTATGTTATGTGTTATTCCCAAACTTGCAGAAACAGCTACGGGGGATACTTTGTGTGATGTAGACCACCCCGTGATATTCCCTGCCCCCGAATTGCCGCATCCAGTGCTTACCTATGCCATGCATCCCAAGAGCCGCGGAGACGAAGAGAAGATCGGAGCGGCTTTGGCCAAGATCCAACAAGAAGATCCGTGTTTACAGGTTACCAGAGACGAAGAAAGTCGCGAAATTCTTATTTCTGGCCTAGGACAGATCCATATTGAGACCACCATAGAAAAAATGGCGCGCAAATACGGTGTAAACGTCGATCTTTCTCTACCCAAAATCCCCTATAGAGAGACCATTAAGTCGGCCAAACAAGGTGTTATTTACCGACACAAGAAACAGACTGGTGGTCGAGGGCAGTTTGCCGAGGTCCACTTTCATATATTTCCTTTGGAACGGGGAGCAGGTTTTGAGTTCGTGGAGACCCTGGTGGGGATGAATGTACCCCGTAACTTTGTCCCTGCCGTGGAAAAGGGTGTTCGTCAGGCCCTAGAAAAGGGTCCTCTGGCGGGTTTCCCTGTAGTAGATGTCAAAGTGCAGTTTTATGACGGGAAAAGCCACGAAGTAGATTCTTCGGATATGGCCTTTATGATAGCGGCCTCACAATGTTTTAAAAAGGGTATTCAAGAGTGTCAGCCCGTATTGTTAGAACCTATTATGGAACTGGAGATAGAGGTACCAGAAGAGGTAATGGGTGATGTGATCGGTGACCTCAACGCTCGTCGAGGAAGGGTGTTGGGAATGGAAGCCAAAGGTAAGGTTCAGGTAATAAAGGCCCAGGCCCCTCTGGCCGAGGTGCAGCGCTATGCTTTAGACCTAAACGCCCTGACCGCTGGCCGAGGGACTTTTAGAATGCGTTTTTCCCATTACGAAGAGGTACCTCCTAATATAGCCGAGAAGATTATTGCCGAAGTAAAACAAGCAGAGGAAGCAGAAAAGAAATGATGGAAATCTTGAGTGCCGGTGTATTAGTGCTTTCCGATAAAGGGGCCAGAGGGCAAAGGAAAGACGAAAGTGGTCTTTTTTTGCGTGATGCCTTACAAAAGGCAGGTTTTAAGGTAGTGGCCTACCATATACTCCCTGATGAATACGAAGATATTTTGGTTACCCTTATCGATTGGGTCGACCGCAAGGGATTAGATCTTATTCTTACTACCGGGGGTACAGGCCTTTCCCCGCGAGATGTAACGCCAGAGGCCACCAAGGCGGCTTTGGATAAGGAAATACCAGGTATCGCCGAGGCCATTCGTATAAAAGGCCTGGAGCATACCCCGCGAGCCATGTTGTCCAGAGGAGTAGCAGGTATTCGCAAACAGACTCTTATTATTAATCTGCCGGGAAGTTTAAAGGCCGTGCAGGAAAGCTGGGCTATAGTTGTCCCGGTACTTTCTCATGCCTTAGAAAAAATAAAAGGCGCGGTCTCAGATTGTGCCTTAAGGAGGGAATAAATGTCTGTAAAGATCGAAAAAATAGGGGTAGGAATAGACGGCTCCGAACCTAGTTTTCGGGCGGTGACCAAGGCCTGCGAATTAGCCGCAAGTTTTGGAGCTGAGGTTATAGGTATTCATGTATTACCAGTACCCACAGAGCTGGTTGATTTAGGGATCTCTCTGGTAGAGATAGAAAGACAACTAGAGATCGAGGCCGAGGCCATGTTAGCCCGGGGAGCTGAAGAGGCCCAAAAGTTTAACGTACCCTTTACAGGACAGATCTTGCGGGGGAACATACCAGATATAATGGCGAACTTTGCCCAAGAAAAAGGTATTGATCTCTTGGTAGTGGGTTTTCAGGGGCGTTCTAAATTGGCCTCCATGATAATGGGTAGCGTCACTAATCGCCTATTGAGCCGTTCCCGGGTCCCCTTGTTTATAGTAAAATAGATCTATTACGGAAATAGGGGGGCCTTTTTGGCTTCCTAAAAGAGGCCTTGTCTTTATTCTGGGCGGGTTTAAAAGAGGAGGCCTCTTCCTATTGTTCTAAGTTTTAGTTTTTATAAGGTAGGGTTAGTTATGTCTGAAACCAAGGAAAAACCGATAATGCCCGAGGTAACTTTTAGTACCTTTATTTTATCTTTAAACACCTCGGCGTTGGTGCATCTTGGACATCTTCCAGATCCAGTGACCAACGAAAAAAAGATCGATTTAGTCCTGGCGCGGCACACCATTGATACCTTAGATATGTTGCGCGAAAAGACCAAAGGGAATCTGACCAGGGAAGAAGAAAATCTTTTGAATTCTATCCTTTACGAATTACGCATCTTATACGTTAAGGCTAGTGCGAAGTGAAGAGATAAGCCTTTTGGCCCCGGCCAAGATCAATTTGGTCTTGTCTATACTTCACCGTCGCGCAGACGGCTATCACGAGCTCTATACGGTCTTCCAGAAGATTTCTTTGTGTGACAGGGTGCAAATTTCCCTCTTACGCAAGCCCGGGGTCGATAAAGATGTCTTAGAGATATACGGTGATATTGTCGTACCTAAAAACGGGGGAAATTTGTGTTTGAGGGCCTTAAAGAGGTTTTCTAAGGAGGTAGGGCCGCTACCGCCGGTAAAGATAAAGCTTTACAAAAAAATACCCACTGGGGCAGGGCTGGGCGGAGGTAGTAGTGATGCAGCAGCTGTTCTTTTAGGGCTTAATTTTTTGCTCAATAACCCCCTTTCGGAGAGGGCTTTGCTCAGGTTAGGACGTGATCTTGGGGCAGACGTGCCGTTTTTTATTTTTTCTCATCCCACGGCCCTGGGGCGGGGAATAGGGGATGAGCTTGCCCCTTGGCCTTGTTTTAAGGCGTGGTATGTGCTGGTCTTTCCGGGTTTTTCTATTTCTACGGCCTGGGCATATCAAAATTTGAGGTTGACAAGTAGCCAGAAGCCACCTAATTATGAGCCCGCTCAGCCCCTCTGGCATCAGGGGCTTATCAACGATTTTGAACCGGTTGTTTTTAAGAAATATCCGGTTTTGAAAGATATAAAAGAAAGACTCAGGCAATTGGGTGCGGTGGCTTCTCTTTTAAGCGGTAGTGGGGCCACGGTTTTTGGTATTTTTCTCTCGGCAATGAAGGCACACGAGGCCAGGAAGGAAATGGGAAAACAGGGCTTTAAGGCTGTGGTGACTACGAATTATCAAGAGGGGGATTTATTATGTTCATAAATCACTTAAAAATATTTGCCGGACATTCTAATCCAGAGATGGCTCGAGAGATATGTGAATATTTGAGTATCCCGTTGGGACAGGCGGTGGTCAAACGTTTTAGTGATGATGAAGTATTTGTAGAGATCAAAGAAAATGTACGTGGCGCCGACGTCTTTGTCATTCAATCTACTTGCCCGCCGGTAAATGATCATCTTATGGAGCTTTTAATTATGGTAGATGCCTTGCGTCGAGCTTCAGCCCGTCGAATAACAGCAGTGATGCCTTACTACGGGTATGCACGTCAAGACCGTAAGACAGCACCACGCACCCCTATTACAGCCAAGTTGGTGGCGAATCTTATCACGGTGGCTGGAGCCCGCCGTGTGCTTACTATGGACCTTCACGCCGGTCAGATCCAGGGCTTTTTTGATATCCCGGTTGATCACCTCTTTGCGGCTCCTGTACTTATAGACTACATAAAAGATACCTTTCGGGAAAAGGACATAGTGATTGTTTCCCCAGATGCAGGGGGAGTAGAGAGGGCCCGTGCGTATGCCAAAAGGTTGGAGGCTGGTCTGGCTATTATTGATAAGCGTCGTATTCGCCCCAATGAAAGTGAGGTTATGAATGTGGTGGGTGATGTAAAAGGCAAAGTGGCCATTATTTTAGACGACATGATTGATACCGCGGGCACGATATGTCAAGCGGCGCAAGCCCTGGCCGAACGAGGGGCCGTAGAGGTGCACGGGATGGCTACGCATCCAGTGTTATCTGGCCCGGCGGTAGAACGCATTAGCAAATCTCCCATGAAAAGTGTGGTGGTGACAAATACTATTCCCTTGCGGGAAGAGGCCTTGAAAATAAAGCGCATTAAGGTACTTTCGGTCTCAAAATTGTTAGCGGAGGCAATTCGTCGTATCCACAACGACGATTCGGTAAGTTCTCTTTTTGTTTGAGCTAAGCTTTAAATAATTACAGCCGTGGTTGAGGGCAGACAAACTCAACCCCCCAAAGGAGGGAGAAAGAGACCATGAAACAACTAGATCTTACCGTCAATGTACGTCATAAAACAGGAAAGGAGATGTCCAAAAAATTACGTGCTCAGGGTCTTATTCCGGCTATTCTTTATGGCCCAGAAACAGAGCCTGTACCGGTAGCCGTTAAAGCCAATGAGCTCAAGAGATTCCTCTATAGATATAGAGACGAACAGATTATCTTTAATCTCACTTTGGAAAATAATGGCGATACAGTCCAAAAAAAGGCCTTGGTCAAGGAGCTCCAGTATCATCCCCTCACCGATGAAATTATCCACGTAGATTTTTATGAGATTTCCATGGAGCGTGAGGTCGAGGTTGAGGTGCCTGTAGAGCTTGTGGGTAAATCCAAGGGTGTAGAAAGCGGTGGGCACCTGCAGCTTTTACTCCAGACTATTACGGTGGCTTGTTTGCCCGGTCATATCCCGGACAAGATAAAGATCGATATTACGGATCTGGATATAGGTGATGTATTACACGTCAAAGATCTTGTCCCTCCAGAGGGAGTACGCTATCTGGATAATCCGGAAGAGCCTGTGGTGACCATTCTTGAGCCTGAAGAGATGGAGGTTGAAGCTGAGGCCGAAGCCGAAGAGGCGGGTGAGAGCGAAGAGTCTGAATCGTAGCCTCGGGTGCCTTGAGTTGGCAATGGTTATGGGTGGGCCTGGGTAATCCAGGGCCTCCCTATCAATTTACCAGACACAATTTTGGTTTCCTCGTCCTAGAATACTGGGCCAAAGAAAAGGGGCTTTCCTTCAGGAAGGCCCCTTTTGCCGCCGAATGGGCCTTTTTAGGTCGAGAAATAGCCTTGTTAAAGCCCCTTACCTTTATGAACCTTTCCGGGACAGCGGTAGCCTGTTGTTTACAGGAGTTGGGCCTCCCACAAGAGAGGCTTTTGTTGATCCACGACGATCTAGATCTTCCCTTAGGAAGGATACGTTTTGCCCCTAAAGGAGGCAGTGGTGGCCATCGGGGAGTTCAGTCTGTCATAGACGCTTTAGGTACGAAAGATTTTCCGCGCCTCCGTCTGGGAATTGGTCGTCCTCCTCAAGGGGTTTCGGTACGTGACTTTGTATTATCACCTTTTACCGAAGAAGAGTGGCCTTTGGTAAAAAAAGTTATCTTTTGGGCTTCTTCAGGTTTAGAGACTTTACGCACCCAAGGACTTCAGAAGACCATGTCCCTTTTTAACCGTCCCTTGCCGGAAAAAATTTAATTTTTATCCCTCAGGCGTCGATAGTAATTTTTGAACTTAAGCCACAAAGGAGTGGAGATATGTCGTTCTACAAAAGGCTATTAGTCTTCTTTTTTTCCGTTTTTTTATTGAGTTCTTGTGGTTATTCGGTCAAGGAAAGTTTGGTCCCGGTATCTCCTCCTTCTTCTGTACAGAGTTTACCCAAGGTGATTATCTTACCTTTTGCTGACTATACATCATCTTCCCCTTACGAGACTTGGCAAAAAAACGTGCTGGTCCTTGAAGCCTTACAGGATGAATTCTTAAAGGCGGGTTTTGCCACGGTGCCGTACGAAGAAGTGGTGCAATACTTAATGCGCCAAGGGGTGATTAAAGAAACCCCTTCTTATAGTACAGGGACTAATCTGCTCTACCAAGAGTTAGGAAATAACTGGTCTCCAGAAATGCGCAAAGAGATCTGGAAGGCCATTGAGCAAAACCGATCTTTGTCTCACCCTTCCCCCCGTACGGTACCTTTGGACAATAAAGTTTTAAAGTCTATGGCTCGTGTCTTTGGGGCCCGTTATGTAGTTCGAGGACGCATAATTGCCTTTAACCAAGAACAAGATTTAGGCCTTAATCCCTTTCAAAGCGGTCTTATCCCCTTTGTGTTTCACTTGGGGTCACGAACAATTTTTGGTGTGGCCGACAGTGATGCCTACGAATTGATAAACCAGGCTGCTACCGGGGCCCTCTTAGGGGCCGGGGCGTGGCATCTGGCGGCCGATGACGAGCTAGTCGGAGCGTCTCTAGGGGCTGGTTCCGGCATTGCGTTTTCACACACCGGTAAAGTAGCCAAAGCCCGCGTACAATTACGTCTCTTCATACAGGATGCCTTTACCGGAGAGCTGGTTTGGTCTAACAGGGCCGAAATTGAGGTGGCGCCCAAGAGTATTTTTGCCGCAAACGACCGTGAAAAACTGTTTACCAAGGCGGTAAACCAGGCCGCAAAGGTACTAATAGCTGACTTCGCTAGCGATTTGGCCACGGGGAACTTCCCTCCAGTGACCAGCGAGATGGTCTCTCCTGCGGTAGAAGAGGCCAAGCGAGCGGCCGAGGAGGCCCAACAGGCGGCCCTAAAGGCCCAAAAAGCAGCTCAGGAAGCAAATGCCGCGGCGTTAAAAACGGAACGTATCTTTGAAAAAAGCCTAACCAAATAACCCCCCTCCAAATGGTAAGAAGGGGCCTAGATACTAGATAAAGGCCCCTTCTATTTTTTTCGTTGCTTTGCTTATGGTATAGACTTATATTTTCTCCTATGAAATGGATAAGGTTACTCCTTATTCCTTTTACCCTCTTTCTTGTGGGAGCAATGCTTATAGCGGCTAAAGGGGGTTTTTTTAAGATGCACTTAAGTTCAGCCGCCTTTAAAGATAAGGGCCGTATTCCCTTAAAATATGTAATGCCCGGGGCGGGAGGAGAAAACCTTTCTCCTCCTTTGTCGTGGGAAGGGGCTCCAGCGGGGACTAAGTCTTTTGCCCTTTTGTGTATAGATATCCATCCTATAGCCCGCAAGTGGGTCCATTGGATGGTTATCGATATACCCCCCAATGTCCATGCCCTGCCTGAAGGGGCTTCGCGGCATTCAATGCCTCCAGGGGCTAAAGAACTCAAGAACTCCTTTGGTTTTATTGGCTACGGCGGGCCACAGCCCCCTCCAGGGACAGGAGAGCATCCTTATGTTTTTACAGTTTTTGCCCTGGATGTTGCCCATTTGGATCTACCTGAAGATACTTCCTTGGGACAATTTGAAGCGGCTCTCCAGGGGCATGTGTTAAGCAAGGCCAGCATAACAGGCTATTTTAGTCGATAAGGTGAAGATATGAGTGAGAAACTAAAAGCTACCAAGAAGATCATTCGTAAGAGTCCTCTTAGGCTTAGCCCGCGCAACCGTATAGTTTGTCCCTATTGCGGAAACGACGAAGATTTTTTTGAGATAGCCGAAAATGTAATAATCACGACCCACTATATCCAAAATGAAGACGGGAGTTTTACTCCCTTAACCGATGATACAGAGATGATGGGCGAGGTTCATTTTTATTGTGGGCGTTGCCACGCCGATTTGACCCAATACCACAAGCGCTTTTTGGAAATGCTCTTTTAAAGATGACCCCTCCACGCGTATTTTTATCCAACAAGTCCCTGCGTCGTTATTATCACGAGTTGAAGAAGGGTGACCTCTTTGTGGGGATGTTAAACCTAAAAAGTAGTGAAGAATATTTGTTTGCCGAGCTTTTGGATCGAGGGCTTCAAGCGTTTCCTCCTTTGCTTGCCCAGTATCTTTCACGTTCCAAATGTCTTCAGGCTCAAGTCTACGAACCGTATATGCCCCCTCATACTTTGGTAGTGCGTGATCGTCACGATCTTATTAGGGCCCTAAATACCTATGGAGAGGTGGGTATTACAGCGGTGATTACCAAACAAAATCGTTTTAATTGTGGTTTGGGGATACATTTTTGGGAAAGCCTAGAGAGTCTGTACCGTTTTATAACTCTAAGCCCTCAGGGCCCTACCGGTCCGTTTTTGTACCCCTTTGTCTTACAACCCTTTATACCTCAGGCTTTAGATGTACGCGTCATCGTATTGGGAGAATATTGGGAGGCCTATACCCGCTACAATCCCCATAATTTTCGTAACAATCTCTTTTTTGGAGGGCAGGCCCAATCGTATGTACTTTCTGCCGAGCAAAGAGATATATGCCAAAAAGTAATGCAAAGAGGTCGTTTTCCTTATGCCCATATAGATCTCTTAATCACCCCTGAAGGTGAGGTCTACCTTTCGGAGATAAATCTCCGCGGTGGGCTGAAAGGGGCGCGTATCCAGCACGAAGAATACCAAGCCCGTATAGAAGCACTCCATAAAGCATTTTTGGACTCCTGGTTGGAGAAAAACCCAGGAGCCCAAATTGTCTCCTGATTTACGGCCTAGGCCAGAGAAAGGGAAAGGCAAGGAGAAAAGATTCTCCTTTTTGGGTAAAGGGGTTCCCCTTGACCACGGCCACAAAGATCTCTTGTTTGTAGGAACTGATCCCTTGAACAGGTCCATCAAAGGGGGCCGAAATCGGTAAAAGACTATAGCCCATGGGGGTGTAGGTGAGGGCCAATACCTGACCCCCAGAGTATACAGGAATACCAGGTATTATATCGTGGTGGACACTTCTGTTACTTACTATCAGAACTACAGGCCGTTTTTGTACGGGAGATTTTTTTACCCAGGGGTCAACCTCTGCCGTTACGGTAATTTTGGGCAATAGGTTAGTACCTTTTTGGGTGGCTTGTATAGTATAAAGGGACCCGCCTACCTTTTGGGTGGAAGTCCATATCTTCTTTTGTCCTTTGTATACTTCTAGTTTGTGACCCAGGTTCTGGGTTATTATTTCTAGCTCACCATCGCCGTCTATATCTACAAGGGCTGCTCCGAGCAAGCGAAAAGAAGGGGGTACTATGACTCTTCTTTTATTTTTCACTCCCTGCGGAGTAAGTATCAGATGGTATACCGAGTGGCCAAAGAAATTGGCCGGGTCGTAACTTTGGCCCCAAAGCGTCTCTTTTATCCCGTCACCATTAGTATCAAAAAAGCCTAATAAGAGATTGATGTCTTTTTGTACAGTTTTAATCCCTTGGGGAGAAAAGTGTAGCAGTCGGGAACAGAAGCCTTCTTTGTCTTTAAAGATGTTTAGGGCTATGTATCCATTAGGACCTAAAGAGAAGTTTAGTATTTTACCAAAACCCTTGTATGGATATCGCCATACTCCTGGGGCCTTGTATTTGGCTACCCACAGGGTCTGAGGAGTCATATAAACTATTTCGGGACGCCCATCACCGTCCAGGTCTCCCATCTCAAAGTCTACAAGTACCTTAGAGAGCTGGCCTACTTTGCGAAATTTGGCCACTAAGGGCCTCTGGAAGGCGGTAGTGGAGTACGGATAAGGAGAAAGGGGTTTGGGGCCAACCTTCAGCGGAGCCTTGGAAGCACCTACTTCCACGGGGCTTATGTCGTAAAACTTTAAAATTACTAGATTAGGGTCGTAAACATATAAAACGTCTGCTTTTTGAAAAAATACCAAAAGAAAGCCCTTTTTCGCCAAATAAGCTGGGGTTAATTGGTCAAAATCTAATTCTGGCTTCTTAACCAATTTTATTTCTGGAAGATTGACACTAAGATACAAATAAAGTTCTTCTAGGGTAGCTGGATCTTTTCCTATTAATAAGGCCTTTATGTCTGTAAACCGAGAGGCCGGAGCCCCGGGTTGGAAGGGTTCTTTTTGCAAGAGGATACGCGTTTGACAAAAGGCCTCCTCTACCTTATTGACTTCTACCCAGGCCACCGGTCTTTTCATATAGCCTAAGACCTCTTTGGTAACAGGGTGAACCACTTTTTGGGTGCGTTTATAGATAGTAAAAATATCTCCTTCATGGACTCCTGCTACCCTTCCTTTATCTAACAGCACCGTTTCCCCTTTTTGGCTTATTACTAGTGCCGAAAGGGGACTAAAATCATGACTGATGTCGGCTAAAGATTGGGCCCAAAGCGAAGAACCCAGGGCCAAAAGGACCCCTAATAAGACACCTACACCCAAAAGCCGATCTTTATAAAGAGATGTTTGGCGAAGAGGAAAACGAGGCATTAAAATGTACCTCCTAGATTTTTACGTGTGTTTTGTTTTACCACATAGTGGCGTGATGGACTAGTAAGTTTACATTTTGGAAAAAAA
Organism: Thermodesulfobacteriales bacterium; assembly: GCA_026988575.1. Lineage (GTDB taxonomy): Bacteria > Desulfobacterota > Thermodesulfobacteria > Thermodesulfobacteriales > Thermodesulfatatoraceae > JALSKZ01. Next base: position 18,323 of record JALSKZ010000086.1, read on the forward strand.
TAAGGGCTTTTGTACTATTTTGCACATAAGAGCTGATTATTGACACGTTAAGTAATGAGGGGCAATATCATAGATTAAACTTTTATTAATGGTGGCGATGAAGATGAAGGAACTAAAACCGATTAAACCGGCCTTGCGCACAGAGAAGATTGAATACGCCGTGAGAGATATAGTCTTAGTGGCGCAGGAGGCCAAAAAAAAGGGCAAAAAACTACTTTTTCTCAATATTGGTGACCCGATTCAGTACGATTTTCGGACCCCGATGCCTTTAGTGGAGGCTACTTATCAGGCCATGTGTGAAAATTTGACGGGGTATTCGGCCTCTGAAGGGGTGGACGAGGCCATTGTAGCTATTCGTAAAGAAGCACGAAAAAAGGGTATCGAACCTACAGATATTTTTATTACTACGGGAGCCAGTGAAGCCATTGATTTTGCTCTTACCGCCCTGGTAAACGAAGGAGAAAACGTATTGGTGCCCTTTCCCGGTTACCCTCTTTATACGGCCATCTTGGCCAAATTGAGGGCCGAAGCCAATCCCTATTATCTGGACGAAGATAAAGGCTGGCAGCCTGATTTGGAAGATATAGAATCCAAGATTAATGAACGTAGTCGGGCTATTGTATTAATAAACCCCAATAATCCTACAGGGGCTGTCTATTCCAAAGAAACCCTCCAGGGCATTATTGATATTGCTCGCCGACACAATTTGGTCATTTTTTCCGATGAAATCTATGACAAATTGGTGTTTGACGGCAAGGAGCATATTTCTATTGCTTCCCTAGACCCTGAGTTGCCTATGGTTACTTTTAACGGGCTTTCGAAATGCTATCTTGCCCCGGGTTTTCGTATAGGCTGGGGAATTGTGTCTGGCCCTTGGGAGTTGGTTAAAGATTATGTAGAAGCCATTCACAAACTGGCGCGGGCCAGGCTTTCCACTAGTCATCCTAAACAATACGCTATCCCGGTGGCCTTGAACGGGAATCAAAACCACATTGGCGAGGCCCTCCAAAAACTTCAACGGAGACGAGACCTTACGGTAGAGATGCTCAACGATATTCCCGGTATAACTTGTGTAAAGCCTGAAGGGGCTTTTTATGCCTTTCCCCGCTTAGATATCCCCGGGGTTTCAGACAGAGATTTTGTGCGCGAGTTAATCTCAGAAACAGGTGTGGTGGTGGTGCACGGAAGCGGTTTTGGTCAGCGGCCAGGTACAGCCCATTTTCGGGTCGTCTTCCTGCCCCCTGAAGAGGTCTTAGAAGAGGCTTATTTACGGATTAGAAAGTTTATGAGAGAATTTTTAGCCCGGCATAACTCTCGACGTGGCCAATAAGCCTATTTTAGGCCGGTATATATGGTCACCACTCCCAGGGTAAGGGGGCGGTAAGAAACGGATCTAAAACCGGTCTTTTCCATTAGCGAGACAAATTCTTCAGGGCTTGGAAAAGCGGCGATGGACCGAGCCAGGTAACGATATGCCTCTTGATCCCCTGTAAGCCAACCACCTAAACGGGAGAGCACATTATTTAGATAAAACCTATACACAGGAGCAAAAATAGGCGCCTGAGGACGCGAGAATTCTAATATGACCACCTTCCCTCCAGGCTTTAGTACACGAAACATCTCCGATAGCCCCTTTTCCAGGTGGGCCAAGTTGCGTACCCCAAAGGCCACGGTTTCTCCCCAAAAATAATTGGCCGGAAAGGGGATTTTCTCGCCATCACCACAAACAGGGCGAATAAAAGAAAGGGCAGGGTGGTTACGCAAACGGTAGACTCCATAAGATAGCATATCGAAACAGATGTCCAGGGCCAAAACAAGTCGCGGACGCTGACGAACAATTTCTTTGGAAAGAGTCAAGGTGCCTGCACATAGGTCTAAAATGGGTCCTGGATAACGGGCCAGTTCTCTGACTGCTTCATAGCGCCACCAGTGATCCAAAGAAAGGCTGCCCAAAGTATTTACTAGATCGTAGCGGCGTGTTACCCGCGAGAACTTTTCCCGCACGTAGGCCTTTTTTTCGTGTGTTTTGGGGAACATACGCGTACCTCTTCTTCCCGAGTGATTGATCTATTTGGGTCTCCTTAACGCTCTCTCAAGAACATCTATTAAACCACTTTTTTCTAACATTTGTGCGATAAGAGCAAGCCCAGGGAGCACGTCCTCTTCGCGGTGGGCCTCAAAAGTAAGTAGGGGGCAAAGATTTTTGTCTTTTAGATAGGTAAAAATTTCTAAAAAGGGTATTTTCCCCTTGCCCGGAGGCAGATGTGCGTCCCAATCGCCGTTATTATCGTGGATGTGTAACTCAAAAAGCCGCGGAGTAAAGGCCTCAAGCCATGGTTGCCAGGGGGATTTGGCAAAGGCCAAGGCATGTCCCGCATCAAAGCAATAGCCCAAGTGTGGCGAAGCGATTTTTTCCACCACCGGGGTGAGGAAAGAAGGATCTGGTTCAAATACATTTTCTAAGGCCAGGTATAAATCCAGCCTTTCTGCTTCACAAACCAGGGCTTCCAGGCCTTCCTGAAGCCTTTGTTGCCACTCTTTTAGGCGTTCCCGATGGTATCCAGGGTGATATCCACTATGGATAACTATCGTTTGGGGCCGGAAATAAGAGGCTACTTTGAGTGCCTGTCGTAGACGCTTAAGGCTTGTGCGGAATATCAGGCTATCCAAGGCCCCTAGAGAAAGATCAGTAAAAGGGGCGTGTACACTGCACCCCAAGTGTCTTCTGTGGATTATCTTAGCCGCCTTACGAAAATCTTTGGCCTTAAAAAGATCAAGGGCCTGGTGATCAAGGCCCACCTCAAGAAATAATTGGGCCTCTAGGGCCTTGTCTAGATAACGCGGGAACATAGTAAAGGGTAGGGCAAGGTGTACATAACTTTTGATGGGGCGTGTTTTTTTCATATTATACCTCATAGAATCCTTTAATGCTTTGGGCGATAAATTTTTGCTCCTCTAAGGTTAAAAAAGGATGCATGGGTAGAGAAATGACTTCGCGGGATAAAAGTTCTGCCCTGGGAAAATCACCGGGAGAATAACCCAAGTCGGCAAAGGCCGGCTGGAGGTGGAGCGGACAGGGATAGTAAACCGCCGTGGGGATACCCAGGCTGTTTAAGTGGCGGGCTAGTTCGTCTCGCTGAGGGACCCGGATAGTGAACTGGGCGTAACAGGAAAAATAGCGGGGTGGTATATGTTGAAAGCGTATTAAATGTAGCTCTTGTAAGAGATCGCGATAGCGTTGAGCTACTGTTTGGCGTTGTTCAAGCTCTTTGGGGAAATGTCTTAGCTTTACCCGTAAAATAGCGGCCTGAAGGGTGTCTAGGCGGGCATTTAGGCCTTCTAATTCGTGTCTGTAAGGGGCCGTTTGACCATGTACACGTATGGCGCGCATGCGTTTGGCTGCTTCTTTATCGTTGGTGAAGATCATTCCCCCGTCCCCGCAGGCCCCCAGGGGCTTGGCCGGGAAAAACGATACCGCTCCGGCGTGTCCAAAACTACCTGAACGTCGTGTCCCAATGGCCGCACCTAATGATTGGCAAGCGTCTTCTATTAACAGAAGATCATTTTGTGTGCAAAATTCTTCTAAGGCCTCTAGATCTGCAGGTAGACCAAAGAGGCTTACGGCAATTATAGCTTTAATGTTTAGGCCCTGATGACGCGCCCTTTCCCAGACTTTTATCACTTCGTCTAGGTCAAGGTTCATGGTCTCCTCGTTTACGTCGGCAAAGACAACCCTGGCTCCTAGGCGTCTAATGACCTCCGCGGTGGCCACGAAGGTGAAGGGAGTGGTGATTACCGCGTCACCTGGGCCAATATCAAAGGCCTTTAGGGCCACATAAAGGGCATCCGTGCCCGAAGAGACCCCTATAGCCTCTTTTGCCCCCACAAAGGAGGCCAGCTCTCTTTCCAGCGCCTCTACGTCTTCGCCCAGTATATAGCGTGTACTCCGCAAAACTCTCAAAGCAGCTTCTTCTATTTCTTGCTTGTAGATGGCATATTGTCGTTCAAGATCAATAAAGCGCATGTATTTCTCCTTACCCAATTTTTCTTGCCCAATTTCTAATAGTGTTTGTCCTGTTAAAGGAGAAAAATTCTCCTTTGCTGAGAAAAAAATACCCAATTTGAGACTCCTGCTAGGGGCAAAAGATAGAATTTTAATCTTAACCCCTTTAATAGACTTTAAAAATACAGAGAGGGGGCTTTTTCCTGAAGATGGCATGATTCTTGTTTATAAACGAGGAGATGAGAATTGATTTTAAAAGGAACTTGGTTATTCTAAGCTTTCTTGAAACAAGAAGTACAAAAGAGGCTGATATTTTATCATGGCCGTGGGAGTGAAGCATCTTTCAGATCGTGTGATTGTATGAGTTGCTTCGCGATATACCTTTTGGTCATGGCGAGTGCCACAGGCGGAGAGTAAATAGCTAATTGACAGAGCGTTAAACTGGGGCCCCAGACGATAAAAAAACGAGGAGGTAATAATGGAAAAAGGTTTTGCTAATCCTGCTCCCCTTGGTTTGGCTGCTTTTGGTATGACTACTGTTTTGTTGAATTTACACAATGCAGGTTTTTTCCCGTTGGGATCCATGATTCTGGCTATGGGTATTTTCTACGGAGGTATAGCCCAAATTATCGCAGGTATAATGGAGTGGCGTTTGGGTAATACCTTTGGTACAGTGGCCTTTCTTTCTTATGGTCTTTTTTGGGAGACATTGGTCTTTTTACTTCTTATGGGACATTTAGGTTGGTGGCCTGCCCCGGCTAAGGCAGCCATCGTGGCTTATTTGGCCTTATGGGGTATTTTTACCTTTTTGATGTGGATCGCCTTATTTGTTGGTAAACATAAATGGGATTTACAGTTAGTTTTTATTACGTTGTGGATTTTATTTTTCCTCTTGGCCATTGGTGATGCCTTGGGAAGTGCTAGTATAAAAAGATTTGCAGGTTATGAAGGCTTAGTTTGTGGTAGTTTGGCCATTTATGTAGCTTTTACTCATATTATAGGGGGTATGCGCAAGGCCTAGTCAAAAGGGCTTTCTCTTGGTATTAAGAAACTACGGCGCGCCCATAGCTCAACCGGATAGAGCGTTGGGCTTCGAACCCAAAGGCTGGAGGTTCGAGTCCTCCTGGGCGCGCCATTTTTTAAGCTATTGGGTAGGCGTTTGCGGGTCTTTCTTCCAGGAGCTCTATGTTGGTAGCTCCCTCATCTAAGGCCACGATCTTTGTTCGTTGTACCACGCGTTCGGGCAGATGAATAATGTGTCCGGCCCTGCGAATAGTGGTAGGGGCGATTCTGGTCTTGTAAGTGATCTTTACGCCAAATACCTTGCGCCCAAAGCGGGTCACGAATTCTGCCGGCCCCTCTAGTTTTATGTCAAAGGCATCTCCGGGAAAATAAAGGCGCTTGGCGCGTTTACGGGGGTAAGTCCTTCCCCCTTTGTATTCGTGGGGGCTTTCGTATACCAGCCACATTACGCGCCCCCCACGGTAACGTGCTTCGGTGGGAATATACCTCGAAGCCTTTTTTTCTTCTTCAAAGAGCCTCTGAAGGTATTCTTCTATGGTCTCTTCCTGTACAAGGTCGTCCTCATTCCAGGCTTCGTAGGCGATATCCCAGTTGTTTACGGCTGCTATGATATTAGCCAGTTGTACACTGCGTTCATTTTCTTGCTGAACTAGCTCACGCAACTCGTCTATATGTTTTCCCAAGCGGCGTTCCAGTTCGCGAGAATAACAAAGAGTGACTAGAAAATCAGCATATTCTTTGAGGGAGGTTAATTCTTCTGGTTCATCCACAAAAAGCATGGCCTTACGCAGACGACAGAACTCCCGTCGCAATATGTCCAACTCCAACTCTATTTCTTTAATGAAGGCCAGGGGTTGGGCCTTTTCGATCTCTTCAAGCAAAAGGTCGTCTAGTTCATCGAGTTTTTCTTCTATTTCCTTGGCGGTTTCTGCCTTCCAGGGGTGGTACTCCTTAGACCAGTGACGAAATTGGGCAATGTAGTTGGCCAGACGTACGGTGGCCACGTTTTCTTCCCGTGCAACTTCGCGCAATTTTTCTACCCGAGGCCCAAATTTCTTGCGCCAGAAAGGACTAAACGTCAGGGTGCATAGATAATCGGAACGCTTTTTTAAGTCTGTCAATTCTTCAGGACGTTGAACCACAAGCATTTCGTCACGGATCAAACAATTGATGCGAGCGATATCTTCTACACTGTTTACCGGCCCATATATCCACGCCATCGTTCCTCCCCCTTTCTTTATAGTTTTCTTCTTTTGTGAAGAAGATATGCATTTTATGCCCTTTAGCTAGCCTTAACAGGGATTGGAAGATTAAACAATTTTTGTTAAAAGACGTACTATGCGTTTTATATGGTTGGCCTTTATTTTTCTCTTAAGCGGCTGTCTATACCAGGGCCCTGGGGCCCTACGGGGAGGACGTTTAAGTTATAATATGGCCCTACAACAATCTTCTAGTGAACAAATGCTTCTCAATCTGGTACGCCTGCGGTATCGGGATAATCCCGTCTTCTTGGAGGTAAATAGTATTTCTACCCAACTCAATATAGGAGCAGGGGCTCAAGCAGGAGTTACTGTGCGAGACCAGAGTCCAGAAACTTATACTACAGGGCTTAATTTTTCTTATGCCGAAAAACCCACCATTACGTTTGTCCCCCTGCAGGGAGAAAAATTCGTTGAGCGTTTATTCTCACCTATTCCTGTCCAACACCTCATATTGCTCTACCATTCAGGCTGGAATGTAGCGCGCATATTTAAACTTTGTGTTCAGCAACTAAATGATCTGCAAAATGCCCCCAGTGCCTCGGGACCTACTCCTCGTGTAGCACCAACCTATAGGTCTTTCTTTCGGGCGGTGGCTTTAATGCGCGCTCTTCAAAAGAGGCGCTTGCTCGATTTTGTATATCGTCCGGTGGGGAATACCATCTCGCCAGGATTATATCTCCCCCTTGAAGCCCAAAAATTGCCTGAAGGCCAGGAATTATTGCGCTTGTTGAATCTTGAGCCTGGAATTTCTTTCTATCCTATAACTACCGATATGACCGTCAAGGCACCCAATACATTACGTGTAGAAAGCCGGGCCCTTATAGGTATTCTCTTTTATCTTTCCCACGGGGTGGAAGTGCCTCCCAGAGACAAGGAAAGGGGGCTTATTCTTGTAACCGTGGACAGACGTGGAAAGCCTTTTGATTGGGCCAATATGCTAAAAGGTCTCTTTTTGATAAAAACGAGTTCTAAATATCCTGTAGACGCTGCGGTGGCGGTGAGGTATCGGGGAAAATGGTTTTATATCGATGACCGCGATTTGGAAACTAAGTCGACCTTTATGTTATTGAGTCAACTCTTTGCCCTGGAGGCGGGGAAAAGCAAGAGCATTATGCCCATGCTTACTATTCCTATCGGGCAATAATAAGGTGGCCACCTCAGGGTTAAGAGGCCAGGCCTTAGGACCTGGCCTCTTTTTCCTTAGCTTAAACCAGAGGTACTACTTTGATTTTAATATGAGCTGTTACTTCGGGAGTTAACCGGATAGGAACTATATATTCTCCCAATTTTTTAATAGGTTCATCCAAGAGGATCTGTTTTTTGCTAAAGTCAAAGCCTTGTTCTTTAAGGGCGGCTGCGATCTCTGTAGTCGAAACAGAACCGTAGAGACGATCCTCTTCGATTACGCGTTGAGGAATCTCCAACTCTAATTTGTTTAGACGTTCCGCCAGGCTTTCGTATTTTTTGCGTTGCCGTTCAGCCTTGGCCAAGATAATCTGTCGCTCTCTTTCTATGGCTTTGATACTCCGCTTACTCGCTGGCACAGCAAGCTTTTTGGGCAGGAGATAGTTGCGTGCATATCCATCTTTTACCGTCACTATATCTCCAGGAGAACCTAGTTTAGGGATGTAGGCTCGCAGGATCACTTCCATGGTTAACCTCCTTGACGGGCAAGCTCTTCTTCATCGAGGGTGGCAATGAAGGGTAAGAGAGCCATTATGCGCGCCCGTTTGATAGCCGTGGTTAGTTGACGCTGATGTTTAGCACAGGTGCCTGTTTGCCGACGAGGTATTATCTTGCCTCGTTCTGTAATAAAGGCCTTTAATACTTCAGGCTGTTTATAGTCGATTTTGAGATTAGGATCCGCACAGAAGCGGCAAATCTTGCGCCGTGGATAAAAACGGCGCCTGCGTACAGTGCTTTGCCCTTGGGTTTCGTTAGCCATATTTTCCTCCTTTTTAAGCCACGTTGGCTTGGGGCTCAAACTTTTCGTCGAGTTTAACGACTATAAAACGAATAATCCGTTCATCTAGGCGGAAGTTCTGAGTAAGTCGGTCAGGGGTCTCTGCTGGAGAGGCAAATTCCATCAGTATGTAGTAGCCATGTTTTTTCTTTTCTATGGGATAAGCAAACTTGCGCATACCCCATTCGTCAACTTTGAGCACTTGACCCTGGTCTTTGGTGATAATTTCGGTGATTTTTTCAAGGACGGAATCTTTTTCTTCCACTCGGTCAGGGTGGATTACAAAGAGGGTTTCATACTTACGTAATTCTCCCATTACAACCTCCTTTTGGTCTTTTGGCCTCTTAAGAGGCAAGGAGGCCCTTGCGAGCCTAAAAATAAATTTTTTAAGAGTAATAAAAAATGGTGGGCGGTGCTGGATTCGAACCAGCGACTTCCACCGTGTGAGGATGACGCTCTACCACTGAGCTAACCGCCCAACCAAGACCCAGTATAAAAATAAGCTCCCTTTTTTTCAAGGGTTGTTTTTTAAGGGGCTATAAATTCTCTGGATGTCCTTAAGTGTGGAGGTGCCGGGGGGCGGAATCGAACCACCGACACGCGGATTTTCAGTCCGCTGCTCTACCGACTGAGCTACCCCGGCTTAGGTAGCTAAATGCTACCTAGAAGTTTTCTAGCTGTCAACCTCATTAACTTAAAAGAGAAGGAAGTCAAGACAAAGACTTGACACTCATTTAGGTATTAGCTACTTTATGCCGCGATGGCCCCATCGTCTAGTGGCCTAGGATACTGGCCTCTCACGCCAGAGACCGGGGTTCGAGTCCCCGTGGGGCCGCCAATTTTTAACCCATAATTTCCTCAAGGGCCTGGTTTATCTCTTTTTCAATCTTTCCTTTAAAAAGTCGTGCAGTGAAGCTAAGCTTTGCCTGAAGTACTATTTCTTCTGGTTCAATGCGAAGTTCTCCCTTAATGGGCCCGGAAAGCCGGGCCGAAAGCCCTTCCCAGGAGACATCAACACCGTATTCTTTTGCCTTTGGGCCAAACTTTTCTTCTAGCAAACGGCGGAGTTCCTCAGGATCCATATTATGATTCCGCTTTATCACTAAATCTGCCATTTTTTCTCCCCCATTTTTGATCTTATTAAGACCTTTGCAAAATACCTGGGATCCGTTCCTATTTTTCGAAGCGAAAAATGGAACAAATCCTTTACGATATTGGCGTTTTATACCTCTATTCAAATATTCGCTTACACTCCCTGAGATTGCTTTACTCACCGTATTCACTCGCAACAACAACTTTTTTCCTTTTTTGGTCATTCTGAGCCGAAGCCCTCAGCTGCAAGCTTTTCCTATTTGTCAGCCTGAACCATTCCCTCCTTCGTCATCCTGCGCTTTCCTTACCTCTATCATCCTGGCCCTTCCTTCTCTGTCATTCTGAGCGAAACGTAGTGTAGCGAAGGATCCACAGATCGACCTGTGGATCCTTCGGTCGCTTGCGCTCCCTCAGAATGACAAAAAAAGAAGCTCCCTCAGAATGACAAAAAAGGCGCTTCCTAAGCATTTACAAAACGTATGGCCATCTTTTCTTTATGTCTCATTAAAACTCGCATGCCTGAAACTAGAGACTATTTTATCAAAACTTGCTTTGTTATGTTGTGGCAAAATTTTTACGCTTTTTTAGAGCATCAACGGCCTAATAAAGTCCATCAGGACCATTTATATTAATGGGAGCATGTTTTAGCCGACAAGGTGTCCTCGCGAGGAGACTTGTACGCCCGCATGATCCCTGTCCCTTCGCTTACCGAGATTGCTTCGCTCACTGTGTTCGCTCGCAATGACCGCGAAAGCGTCATCGCGAGGAGGCCTGTTATGGCCGACGAAGCGATCTCTCTACCGAACACATGAGGGATCTAGATTGCTTCGCGTCGCTCGCAATGACAGTTGTGGGGCACAGCAAGAGGAGCGGAGCGACCTTTGCATCCATGTAGCATCCATCTAGATACAAAGGGAAATTGCCAAAAAATTAGAAACTAAGATTGAGAAACTAGTCTATACTACCCCCCGAAAAAATGGGATCCGTTCCTATTTTTTCGGCCTGGGCGCCTGCGAATCATAGCTTCTTGCCTCAAAACACAGGGTCAGATCCTGAAAATGGGACCTCGAAAAATGGGATCCGTTCCTATTTTTAGGGGGAAGTTGCTTAGGGTCTAAAGAATAAGCTAAAAAGTGGTTAGGTTTTATATTAATGGAAGCGTTTTTTAGTCGACATGTTTTAAGGGGATCCGTTCCCAACTTTTCGGAACGAAAAATAGGAACGGATCCTTTTATTTTAGGTGGCACCTCTGGTTGAGGCGACACCTTTTAGTCTATTTTGCACTGGCTTTTTGGAATTTTAGGTCAAAGCGATCAAGGTTCATTACCTTGTCCCAGGCAGCCACAAAGTCCTTTACGAACTTTTCTTTTCCGTCAGAAGAAGCATATACCTCTGCCACGGCCCGGAGTTCACCATGATGACCAAAGATCAAATCCACCCGGGTGGCTGTCCATTTGAGGGCGCGGGTCTTGCGGTCATAGCCGTTAAAGAGATAGAGATATTCGTCTGCAGGCTCCCATGCAATACCCATGTCCAACAAATTGATGAAAAAGTCGTTTGAAAGCACGCCGACATTTTCGGTAAAAACGCCATGTTTGGCATATTGATACGTAGCCCCAAGGACCCGTAAACCACCAAGAAGAACA
>JALSKZ010000087.1 GCA_026988575.1 Thermodesulfobacteriales bacterium
CACCATCCAAAAAGCCCCCCGGGAGACAGAGCAGGTGGTAGGCATCGAGGCGCTTCTCACCGTAGATAAGAGAGCTCAAATGGACAATGTCAACCTGGTCGGCCCCGGCTAAAGAGCAGGCGTGGGCAGTTTCTCTCTCGCAGTTGGTACCATAGCCTGCGGTAACTATGACTCTTACTTTCTTACCCATAATTCTCCCCCTTTGTGCCCCGATTTTTAACACGCCCTAACCGGGGAGACAATGCCCGTAAGCATAGGGCCTTTACCTGTCGGGAGACAAATTTGTTCGTAAGGGTATAAACATAACTTTTGTTTAGTCGGGCCAGAAACGCTGATTAATATAAGAAAAATACTAAAAAAAACAATTTTGGAAAAGTAGGAATTGTCTGATAAATTTTGAGCAGAAGGCGGGTTTTAGCCTTATACGTATAAAAGGGATATATTATGAACCCTTCAAAATTTACCTTTAAAAAGGTCTTTTACCCCACCGCCAACCAAATCGAGCTGGAAGGGTCTTTGGTCTCTTTGCACTGCCACCATTTTAATTGTGGTTTGCTCAAAGTGTTTGAAGAACTCAAGGGCATAGATGGTATAAGCCTCCTGGAAAAGACGGCCGAAGAGGTTTTTTACCAGTTTTTTCCTTCCTACCTTTGTCGACATCCGGAAATAAACACTCCTGCCCAAAAATTAGAAGCAGCAGCGGCTCTTTATCATTTTTTGGGCTACGGTTTGTTAGATCTTGGTGCCTTAACCCCAAAAGGAGGTAAGGCCAAGGCTTACTCTTCCTACTACGTTACCGCCTGGCTGGCCAAGTATGGTCGGCGGTCCCAAAAGATATGCTATTTTACCTGTGGTTTTTTGGCCGGGGTCTTGGCCGTAATCTTTGAGCGTCCGCTTTTTAGTTACCGTGTGATCGAACAAAAGTGTTTGATGTTGGGTGATGACTACTGTGAATTCCTCGTAAAGGAAGCTTCTCAATGTCCTTAGATACCACAAAGATCATAAAAATATTTTCTTCTGGAGATCTTCCCAGGGACCACAAGGGCATAATAGGTGTGTTTGGCATTTATGCTGCCTATAATCTCAACGAATTTTTTTACAAAGTCGTTTCCAGGGCCTTAATGAAAGTTAGTCCTGAAGAGGCCGCACAAATAGAAACGCAGCTTTATGAGGCCGTCTTAGAGTGTGCGTATCAAACCTTTCACGGGGCGCGAACCTCTCTTACTTGGGAACAAGAGGTGAGCCCGATGATCAGGTCTCCAGAGGAGGAGATCGAGGCCTTAGTGGCCTTTACCAATGTTTTTGGCATAGGTTTTTTGGAGATAAAAGAGTTGATTCCGGGCAAGAGGCTGGTGATACAGGTAGGCAATGCCTATGATCCTAAACGTTATTTAGAAGAATATGGCCCCCAACCCGTGGGACGCTGTTACATGTTCAGGGCCTGTACCGCCAGTTATATGGACTTGGTCTACGGTCCCCCTTTTCCTCGGGGCAAGGGCACCTTCCGTTGCCAAGAGGTGCGTTGTCGGAGCATGGGAGACCCTTATTGTGAATTTGTAGCCGAACGGTAATGGACAACTATTCTACATATACCGATTTTGATTTTCTCCAGGGCTTAGACCTGGCCCCCGGGGATATTTTAGCCGCTATTCCCAACGCCGTTTTTGCCACCGATAAACAGATGCGCATTGTCTATTTTAACCAGGCTGCGGTGTCCCTTACCGGTTTTAGACGTCAAGAGGCCTTGGGTATGTTTTGTCGCGATGTGTTTAAATCCACCCTTTGCGAGCACCATTGTTTAATAAAACGTGCCTTAGATTCGGGCCACCGCCTATTTCACGTGAAGAGCCAGATCCGCACTGCCGAGGGCCAAGATATTGCGGTATTAGCCAACGCCTCTTTGCTCCGCAATGGTAATAGACAAATTGTGGGTTATTTAGTCATTTTGCAGGACATTTCTGATCTTCAGAGGATGGTAAAAGAATTAGAAAGGACCAAAGCCGAGCTAGAACGACAAAACCGCCATCTTATACGTACACATCAAGAATTGAAACTTACCCAACAACACCTAATTCAGACCCAAAAGATGGAATCTCTAGGGCGGCTTTCCGGGGGTATGGCCCACCACTTTAATAACATCCTCTGTGAAATCTTGGGCTACGTAGAGCTATTACGTAATCAGAAAGACCGCAACTCTAAGCTGGAAGCGTATCTAAAAAAGATAGAGCGTTCGGTCCTTAAGGCCGTTAATTTAGTCCAAAAAATACTGGCTTTTTCTCAAGACTTACACCTGGAGACAACCTCCCTTGATTTGAATCGTCTGGTTTACGAAATGACAGAAGTGATTCAGGCTTCCTTGGCCGAAAATATTACGCTTAAATTAGAGCTTAGCGAAAAATTACCCCTTATTAAGGGCGATACCCACCAAATTTACCACGCCATTTTTAATCTTTGTCTAAACGCCCAGGATGCCATGCCTGCTGGAGGGGTACTTACCATAAAGACCTATGTAAGCCACACCAAGTTTGTTTCCGACGAGGATGAGCGAGACTATGTGGTGGTGTGTGTAAAGGATACAGGTGTTGGGGTCAAGCCCGAAATACGCGACAAGATCTTTGACCCCTTTTTTACCACCAAGGAGCCGGGTGAAGGTATAGGTTTAGGGCTTTCTGTGGTCCACGGTATAGCAAAGGCCCATGGAGGGCACATAACCTTTAAGACTTCGGCCCAGGGGACGGAATTTTTCCTATATCTCCCGGCCGAGGTGGAGCGTTAAAAATGGTTTTAGCTCCTCTATTATGCGGCTTACCACCCCTTGATGTTGCCTAAATATTTCTTGGGCCTTAGCCCCCATGGCCTGTTTGTTTTCGTATACCTTTTGCCAACCCGTTGCTATCAGATAGGCCTCTGGTTTTACCAAGAGTCCGGCCCCTTGTCTTTGGAAATCTTCGGCTAGGTTTTTGATGCTTTCTATAAAGGGCCCAAAGGTTATCGGGACCCCTAGGGAGGCGGGTTCAAGGATATTATGCCCCCCTATGGGTACCAGTGTGCCGCCTAAAAAGGCCATATCCGCCAGGGCATATAAGGCCTTAAGTTCTCCCAGGGTGTCTACAACCATTACTTGACAACGGCTAGGTTTGGTGCGTAACGAGCCCTTAAAGCCCATGGCCGCCGCCTGAGACAAGATTTCTGTGGCCCTATCCGGATGCCTGGGACAAATAACGAGACTTCCTTGCCCAAAACGTTTGAAGGCCTTTAAGAGGAGCATTTCTTCTCCCGGGTGAGTAGAACCGCAAACAATTACCGGTGGTGTTAAGTGCCGCCCTAATTCGGCAAATAGGCCCTTGACTTGGTCTACTTCGGGCAGATCTAGATCAAACTTTATATTTCCCCAAAAGTGGATGTCTTTATGATGGGGTAAGAGCCGTTTTAGGCGATAGGCGTCGTCGGGGCTTGCGGCAAAGATGCGTTCAAAGGGCGCATACAAAAAACTCGCCCCCCCAGGGATCATCTTTAGGCGCTTATAAGAGGCCTCGGAAATAGAGGCGTTTAGCAATACACAAGGGATTTTGGCCTTTTTGAGGTTCCACAGGAGATTGGGCCATAAATCTGTTTCGATCAACAAGAACAGGCAAGGGCACAATCTCCTTATAAAGGTCTTGGTTATAGGCCATAGGTCAAAGGGAGAGGCTAAGACTAGGTCCACCCAGGGGGCCAATTTTTCTCGGGCAAACCTAAACCCCGCCGTGGTGGTAACACTAAGGATCAAAGTAGTTTCCGGGAAAAAGGCCTTTAGGGCCTTGAGTACTCCTTGGGACGCTTGGGCCTCGCCCACAGAAAGGGCATGGACCCAGACTACAGGGCCATTTTTTCCGGGTGATTGGGGGGGCTTTAGGCGCTTGAGGAACAGGGCTCGCCGCTTCCGATTCAAAAAAGGTGACAACCATAAGGGCCAAGTACCGAGCTGGACCAAATTGTAAAGATAATATCCAAAGTTCATGGCCGCATTATAATCTTTGCCTTTCCTCAAGGCCAGGACATTTAAGCCGCTATTTTTCTGTTTTAAGAGGCCATTTTTTCGGTTAAAAAGATTTCTTATGATTTCTGGGGCAGCGATCCTTGGGGCTTATTTTTTAGATCAACTCTTTGGTGACCCGCATTTTCGCCTCCACCCGGTTTGTCTTATAGGGGCGGTGGCTGAATTTTGGCGTAAGAGGCTCTATGCCTTAGGAAAACTGGGGGGGTTGTTGACCCTTTTGGGTACGGTTTTCGTCTTTGAGCTACTGGTGTTGGGAGCAAGCAGGTTAGGGCCCTTTATGGAGGTGGTAATCCTTTATTTTTACCTGGCGGAAAAGGCGCTGCGCGAAGAGGCCCTAAAGGTGTATCAGGCCTTGGTGAGAAAGGATCTTTTTCAGGCCCGCCGGGTCCTTTCGTTTATTGTGGGACGCGAAACCAAAGGATTATCTAGCGCCCAATGTGTACGAGCCACCATAGAGACCGTGGCCGAAAATTTTACCGATGCTGTGGTCGGTCCCTTGTTTTATTACGTTGTCGGGGGGCTACCCTTGGCCACTTTCTATAAGGTGGTAGAGACCCTCGACTCTATGTATGGATATAAGACAAAAAAGTGGCGTGAATTCGGTTTTTTCATAGCCAGGGCCGATGATCTCTTAAATTTTTTGCCTGCTCGCGGGGCCATGTTTTTTTTGGTCCTGGCGGCCCTTTTTCTGGGAATGCCTTTCCGTAGAGCGTTTTATACGGCGGTGCGGGAGGCCCGTAAACATGATTCTCCCAATGCTGGTTGGCCGGAGGCCGCCGTGGCCGGGGCCTTGGGTATCCAGTTAGGGGGCCAGGTTATTTATCAGGGAGAAGTTTTTCAAAAAGGTACCCTGGGACAGGCCTTGCGTTCTCTCGAACCGTTGGATATTAAGAGGGCGGTAGCTCTTTTGCGGGTGGCCACCTGTGGGGTGGTCCTATTTTTTTGCTTAGTGGAGGTGTTTCTATGGAAACTTGGTTACCTACATTAGACCCTTCTCTCTTAGAGCAGGCCCAAAGACACCTGGATAACCTTACCAAACCCAAAGGTAGTTTGGGGTATCTGGAAGAGATAGCAAAGCGTTTTGTGTTTATCACCGGTAATTTTTCCCCGCTTTTACCCCTTAAAAAGGCCGTTTATGTATTTGCTGGAGACCATGGTGTAGTAGAAGAAGGTATTAGTGCTTACCCGCAGGAAGTAACCAGACAAATGATTTTTAATTTCCTTCAAGGGGGAGCCGGTATAAATGTCCTGGCCCGTCAGGTTGGAGCAGATGTCTTTGTGGTGGATGTTGGTGTTGCTGGTGAACCTATAGAGGCCGAAGGACTCATAAAAAAACGTGTGGTTTCGGGTACCAGAAATTTTGTAAAAGAGCCGGCTATGGACCGTGATACCGCTGAAAAGAGTCTAGAGGTGGGGATGAGTCTGGCCAAGGAGGCGGTAAGTAAGGGCTATCAGCTTTTGATACCGGGAGATATGGGTATAGGAAATACCACGCCTTCGGCAGCGGTATTGTGTGCGCTTTTAGGGGCCTTGCCGGAAGACATTGTGGGGCGTGGTACAGGAATAGACGATGATGCCCTGGCCCGTAAGAGGGCCTTGGTGGGGAAGGCCTTGGAGAAATACAGTTTTTCGGACCCCCTAGATGTATTAGCCAAGGTGGGTGGGGCAGAAATCGGGGCCATTGCTGGATTCTTCTTGGGTGGGGCCCAGCAACGTACTCCGGTGATCATAGACGGGTTTATTTCTCTGGCCGGCTTTGCTATAGCTTACCATCTTAACCCCACCCTGAAGGAATTTGTCTTTTGTGGGCACTGCACCAAGGAGAAGGGGGGCAGGTTTGTCATAGATAGACTGGGGCTGCGACCTATCCTTGATCTGGATATGCGTTTGGGAGAGGGTACAGGAGGGGCTTTGGCAAGTTTTGTTGTGGAAGCGGCGATGCGGATCTTTACCGAGATGGCCACTTTCGAAAGGGCTGGTGTGAGTAAGGGAAGTGAGGTGGAAACTACTTGATTTTTTCCGGCAAGAAGTCCAGGCCTTGGCCTCAGCGGTAGCCTTTTTTTCACGCTTTCCCCTGAGGCCAAGGCCTTTTGATCTGGAAAGAGGTGTCTTTTATCTACCATTGCTGGCCCTTGTCTTTGGGGCCCTTTTATACGGTGTGGGGACCCTTTTAGAGGATTTGCTCGATCCTTTGCTATTAGGGGCCCTGTTGTTGAGTGTGCAGTATTGGGGGACCAATTATTTCCATTTTGACGGACTAATAGATACCGCTGATGCCCTGGCGGCCCACGTCTCTATCTCTGAAAGGCTTCGTCTTTTGAAGACCCCGGAAGTAGGTGTTTTGGGCTTTCTGTTTGGTTTTTTCTTTTTGCTCACCGAATTTTTGATGGTAGCCACGTTTGTACGCGAGGCCTTATGGTGGGCTATATTTTTGCGTCCCCTGGTGGGGCGTTTGGTCATGCTTTTGGTGGGCTTTTTAGGCGAGCCGGCCAAAAGAGAGGGTCTTGGCCTCTTGTTTTTAAAGAGTAGACGTTGGCGTCTGTTGATGACCCAACTTTTTTGGGTGCCGGTGTTTTATCTATATCCTTTGCCGGCCTTGGGGCTCATTTGCCTGGGGCCTTTGATGCTGGAGTGTTGGAGACATAATTTTGGCGGTTTAACCGGTGATTTGCTTGGGGCCACCGAGGAACTCGCGGAGTGGATATTTTCGCTAGCGTTAACCATTGGCCTGGGACTTGGATCGTGGTAATTTCCCGTGGGGGAGGGCTTATGGGTCATATAAAACTACTTATAGTGCCTATTGGTAGAATAAGGGGGCCTTGGTTAGATCGTCTCTTACACGATCTGGCTCACGGTCTGGCCATGGAGATCCAATTGAGCAGGCCGTTGCCTTACCCACCTCATGCCTTTAGTCCTACACGCAAAAAATTCTTTTCTCACGCTATGGTGGAATTGCTTAGAAACGTGGCTGGCAATGTGGATTTTGTCTTGGGTCTTACCGATGCCGAACTTTATTCTGTCCAGGCCAATAGTACCTTTTCCGAAGTGCATTTATCTTCACGTTCAGCGATCATCGGTCTTGGTCCCTTTAGGGATTTTTTGGTAGGTGATAGGCCAGAGGAATTGATGCGTGAGCGCATCTACAAAGAGGTGCTTTACACGCTAGGCAAGATGCTTGGCCTTTCTACCTGTATTAATCCCCACTGTGTTATGTATCCGTCACGTGGGCTCCTGGAGTTAGATCTAAAACAGCCCCGCTTTTGCCTGGAATGTCGGTTTAAGCTGTATCTACGCCTGGGCAATATCCCTCTTCTTAAGGAAGCAGCTTGATAGGAGTCTTTGATTCTGGAATCGGAGGTCTAACCATTGTAAGGGAGCTTGTGGCCAAGCTCCCGGAATATCAAATATTGTATTTTGGCGACACTGCACGTACTCCTTACGGGACCAAGAGCCCGGAGACAATAATTACCTATGCCCTTGAAGATACGGAATTTCTCTTGGCTCACGGGGCCAAGCTTATAGTAGTGGCCTGTCACTCGGCCTCCAGTGTGGCCATGGAGGTATTGAGAGACCGGTTCCCCCACTTGCCCATATTTGAGGTGGTGACCCCTTCGGTAGAAAAGGCCCTCTTGGTCACCAAAAAAAAGGTCATTGGGGTCATCGGTACACGGGCCACCATTAACAGTAAGATATACGAACGTTTGGTGCGTCTTAGAGATCCAGAGGTAAAGGTTTACGGACAGGCCTGTCCCCTTTTGGTGCCTTTGGTGGAAGAAGGGTGGTTACGAAAGCCAGAGACCCGTAGCATAGTAAAAAAGTGTCTCATACCCTTAAAAATGAGGGGGATAGACACCCTGGTGCTAGGCTGTACCCACTATCCGGTATTGAAAAAGATCATCGCCGCCAAGGCTGGCCGCCGTGTCCGTTTAGTTGATCCGGCAGAGGAAGTAGCCCTTAGCGTACGTCGCTTTCTAGAGGACCATCCAGACTATGCACGGCATCTAAAGCATAACGGAGACCCCCTTGTTTACGTCTCCGACTTGACCGAGGCCTTCCAAAGGGTGGCCAGACTTTTTATGGGCCGGAATATACAGCTAAAACGTTATGCAGGGCCACCTTTTGGCTAAAAAAATAGGCTTATGGCTGGTAGTTTTGAGTCTTTGTGGGCTCCTTGGGGCCTGTGGTTATCATTGTGAATCACGACCTGCGTATTGGTCTCCTAAGTGGCAGACCATAGCCATTCCGGTGTTTGAAAACCCTACCGCAGAGATTCGTTTGGGGGCCATGCTAGCTTCGGCCCTGAGAGATCGGCTCACCCTGTCTAGGCTGTTTAAACTGGCCCCTCTGGACCAGGCTGATGTGGTTCTCCAAGGCAAGATCCTCTTTGTAAGTGTTAGTGGTCTCTCTTACAACGTTTATACCCAAACCCTGGAACGTCGGGTAACCGTAAGAGTAAAGATTCGTCTTGTAGAGAGGACCACCAATAAAACCATATGGGAAGGGGTCCTAAATCGTTTCCAAGATTATCCGGTTGTCTCGGGACAGGGGGAGACGTTTGATCCTGGACGTGAAAAGGCCTTGGAAGAAATGTCTAGGGATTTGGCCGATATCGTTTACCATAAATTGGTATCTCGTTTTTGAGGGGCCGTTGGGGGGGACAAGCCCCCCTTTTATTGCTCTTTTATTTGTGGTGGTTTGCCCGCATTTGTGCGGCTAATTCTTCGATCTCACCTAAGTCCTTTACCATCATGGCCCAGCCATACCAATAGGCATAGTCAGGATTTACGTGGAAAAAAGCCTGATAGGCCCGCATACGGTGTTTCATATACATCTCAAAGAGTACCTGTTCGATATAGTCTAATTGGTCAAAGCCAGCCCCGTAATCAGTACGCATGAAATATAGAAAATCGGGGTAGGGGTAGGGTTGTTGGCCCCTCTTGTGGAGGATTCCCTCTTTGTATAGATCCGCCACGATATTGATGGCTTGGGCCATAAGGAGGTCTATTTTTTTGAAATACATGTCTGCCTGTTGGAACTGAAAGTCCACGTAACTTTGGGAGTGGCATTGATAGCAGACCTTTTTTACGCGTGCGCGCTCACGATCGAAGTCTTTTTTAGTTAGACGGGCCATTTCAAGCTTTTTGACCAGTTCTAGGCGTGCTGTGGGTTTGCCGGTGAGGGGGTTTAGGACACCCAGGGCCTTTAAGATAGTAATCTGGGCCTGGGCCCATTCTTTGTCTTGAGGGAGAGGAAGCCTTACGCCCAAAAATCCCCAGGCTGTACGATTTTCATGGTTACCGTTGGGTAAGTGGCAGTCTTGACACGTAGGAGCCGGGGCGTTTTGAGGGAGATGCCCCCTTGCGCGCACAAACCAACGGGTGCCGTGCTTGGAGCTGGACCACATCTCCCACTGGGGGTGATCATAACCCATGTGACACTGTTGACAGGCCTTGGGGTCGAGAGCCTCTTTTTTGGAAAAGGTATGACGGGTATGACATTCGTCACACGAGTTGTTCTGGTAGCGGTAGCCTCTTTTATGCATTTCTGCCCGTTGGGCTGGGCTTTTAATACCCATGTTGTGACATCCTCCGCAACCTTTGCCTCCTTCCATGAGTTCGTCAGGCTCCAAATGGGTAACCGGAAGGGCGTTCAATACTGTCCATCCGTAGTTGTGTTTGCCCCGCTTAAACTGGTTAAACTGTTCTTCGTGACACTCCGCACACACGTGTTCATCAGGGAGGCGGACCTTGGCCACGTCTTTTTTGCTGTGGTGCTTGTCTCCATGACAGGCAGAACAGGTGATGTCGTTTTCCGCATGTTTGCTGACGCTCCAGTCTTTTACTTGTTTGGGGGTGATCTTTTTATGACATTGTACACAGTCTTCCTGGGCCAGGGCCTGTAGTCCCCAAAGACCTAAAAATACCCACAAAAAAATCCAGACAGAATACCAAAAACGATATATAAAGACCCTCCTTTAGATGAAGTTTATATAAATTTTATATCATAATTATTTTCGGGTCTTAAAGTATTTTTTTGATAATCTTTAGAAGAAACAAATAAAAATGGTACTTAAAATGTTTCAATAGATTAAAAACAGGTTTAAAAGGGGAGCCTTTTATATAAAATCGGGGCTTAGGGCCGTGGTTTTTAGATCATAAGCTTTATAGTTAAAAAGAATAATAGCCCGGTAACATAAGGGCCGAGAAGTAGACTCGTTTTAGTCGTAAAAAACCGCAGGAGGTTTTTATTTTGCTAGACAATTTGGTCTTTTTGAAACGCAAATGGCCACCTATTAAAGACAAACCGGCCTTGGTATTGGTAGCCTTTGGCACTTCTTCTCCGGCGCAGGTGGTATTCGATTGTTTTTATCACCAACTGCAAAAACAATTACCAGCATATAAAATTTATTGGGCCTTTACTTCGGACATTTTACGAGCCAGGTCGAATAGAAAGGGCAGGCGGGTTTTAAGCCTTCACGAAACCCTGGCGGCCCTTAGGGCGGAGGGGTTTTTAAGGGCCGTGGTGCAACCATTATTTGTCTTCCCGGGGCTGGAATATAGAGAAGTGCTGGAGGTCTGTAGATCCTTTCCCGGGCTTCGTCTCCTGGTGGGAGAGCCTTTATTCATGCGTTGGAGCAATGTTTCTAAGGTGTTAGAGCTGGTTAAGCCACGTTTTTTACCTGAAAAAGAGGGGCTCAATATTTTGGTGGCCCACGGGACCGATCTTGCCAGCGACGGGGCCAATATGGTTTATCTGGGGCTTGATTACTTGGTTGAGCAGAACTTTTCCAACGTGGTGGTGGCTACGGTGGAAGGCATACCGGGGGTGGAAAGGGCCTTAACGCGGGCACAGGTCTATCCCGGAGCCAAGGTCCAGTTTCTTCCCTTGATGTACGTGGCGGGCTACCACATTATGCAGGATGTCCTGGGGGCCAAAGATTCCTGGCGCAAGAGATTAGAGGCCGCGGGTAAGCAAGTCCTTTGCCCCACTTTAGAATATCAGGGCCTTACCCTTTACCAGGGCCTGGGTTTTTACCCCGAGATCAATAATCTTTTTATCCAAGAAATTAAAAGGTTATTGAGCTTTTTGGAGGCCTTGTAAGGACCAAAAGCATCCTTTTCTGGAATAAGTCGGTTGTTTCTTCCGTATCTCCAGGCTATGGCGTGTTATGGACTGGTTGGGTCTAAGATTTTTAATAGTGCTATTTTTATTGTCTTTAAAAAAAATTTATGACATATTTTAGGACAAAAATATTAGGAGGTGTTATATGAGACATTTGTGATTATTGTTGGCAGGCCTCCTGATAGGTCTTCTGGCGGGTCCATGTGGGGCCGAAACAAAGTGGTACGATCAAATAGACGTAGGCCTTTCTACGGCCGCTTTGGTACAGGCGACCTTTAATGTGGATAAGGCCTTAAGTGCTAAGAGTGACGAAAATAGAAGTTATGGTGCGGTGTCTCTCGATTTGGATTTCAGCCGTAGGTTTAGTCCCCAAGATAAGGCCTATGTACTCTTGGAAATGGGGTCGGGGAGTAATCCTGAGCAGGACATTTCTTCTTTTTCGGGGATTGTAGACGAAGCCTTATCCATGGTGCCAGTGGCCACTGATGATGGCCAAGTGCGGATCAGTGAGGCCTGGTACGAGCACAGTTTTGTCTTGTCCACGGGAGAGTTGAGGGTCAGATTGGGTAAGGTGGATCTTACCACTGATTTTGATACTAATGCTTACGCCAATGATGAGTGTGCCCAGTTTATTTCTCCTGTTTTTATCAATAACCTGGCGGTGGAATTTCCCGACTATGGGTTTGGCTCTATGGCTTGGTTTGAAACAGACAAGGCCTCTTTAGGTTTGGGGTATGCCGAGGCCCAGGCCACCTGGGAAGAGCTGTTTGATTACCCGTTTTTAATAGCCGAGCTAGACCTTAGGCCCCGGTTGTTTAACCGCCCTGGTAATTACCGGTTCTATGCCTGGTTTAATGGTGCCCGCCACCCCAAGTTAAATGCCCCTGGTGTGGATTCCGGCTACGGTTTTGGTCTTTCCTTTGATCAAGAGGTAGCCGATGGCTTGGGGGTCTTTGTGCGCTACGGATGGCAAGACGGTGAGGTTTATAAATTTGATAATGCTTTAAGTGGTGGGGTATCCTTGGCGGGCAAATTTTGGGGTCGAGAAAACGATACCCTGGCCTTGGGCGTAGGCGTGGTCTTTTTGTCTGGCGATTACGAAAGTCAGCTCAAAAATCAGGGGATAGATCCTGGTGACGAATATCACGTTGAGGCCTATTATAGCTACCAGGTATCGGCCCACCTAACCATAACCCCTGATGTTCAATGGACCGACAACCCCAGCGGATACAAAGATTATGATTCTTTTTGGGTCTTTTCCACCCGTGTAACCTGGGATTTTTAAGTCTTTGGGGAAGGGACGGGGGCTTCCTCCCCCTGCCCTATTACATTATTTTATCATTTCATGAAACGGCTTCTTATGTTTACTGGTAAGGGCGGGGTAGGCAAGACCACCTTGGCCGCGGCTACCGCCCTTTATTTTTCTCTTCGTGGGCCAACTCTTTTGGTCTCTACAGATCCTACAGGATCCCTGGGGCAGATATTTGGGAGAAACTTACAGGAAAGAGAGCAAGAGATATACCCGGGGCTTTCTGTGCTAGAGCTCACCAGAGAAAAGGTATTGGCCCTTTGGCGGGAAAAGTTTGCCGATGACATCTATACGGTGGTCTCCTCTCTTTTTCCTGTAGGCAGGGAAATAATCGACTATATTGAAGGGGCCCCGGGGATAGAAACAGAGTTCATGTTGGACTATCTCTTAACAGCGTTAAAAAGAGGGGATTATCGGTACCTGATCTGGGATACGGCCCCCACGGCTTCTATCCTGAATCTTTTAAAAGTCCAGCTCCTCTTTTACGCCCATCTCTCCCAGGCCCAAAGGCTATATTTGCGTCTTAAGGGTCTTTTCCAAGGGGCCGATCCCCTTTCCCTAATCAAGCAGTGGCAAACCCTTACGGCGGAGATTATCCACATGTTGAAGACCGATACCGCCGCCTGGGTGGTAGCTCACCCCGAACAACTGCCTGTCCGGGAGGCCTTGTCCCTCTCTCAGGCCCTGGATGATTTTGGTCTCGAGGTCAAAGGCATAATCCTCAACAAGGTCTTGGACGCAGAGGTTTGCCCCGATTGTCTCTTCTTGGAAGAGAAGCGAAAATATCAGCAGTTCTGGTTAGAGACCCTTTGTAAGGAGACGACTTACCCGGTAAAGGTCATACCAGAAATAGTTGGTGATTTACATAACCCAGAGGTCCTTTTAAGCTTAGCCCAGATGTTTTTAACCGAAGGCACATAATAGATGGAAGAGCGCCTTGTTTTTCAGAAAAGCTATCCGAGCAAGGCCCCTGATTTAGAACCCCTTTTTCACCGGAGGCCTTTACCTTATGTGTTTTTAGAGACCCTGCGTTTTGGTCCATACGATAAGCGCAGCCTCCTTTTTGAGTCCCCGGTGGAAGTGCTCCTTTATAGACCGGGTGACCAAGTAGATAGATTTTTCGCCCGCATTGAACAGGCCTTAGAACAGGGTTTTTGGCTGGCGGGTTTTTTTAGCTATGAATTTGCTTACTGGTTACTACCAGAGCTTGGGCCTTTAAAAAGGCTTAAGCTCGGGGTGCCTCTGGCCTGGTTGGGAGTCTTTAAACACGCAAAGGAATTTTCGTGCCCTTTTAAGGTCAAAGATACAGGCGCCCTAGATTTAACTAGGGCAGGTACCGACCTCCCTTATGAGAGATACGCCGTTATCCTTCAAAAGATAAAAGACTATATCGCCCAGGGCGATGTATACCAGATAAATTTTACTTTTAGGTATCTGTTTGACACCCCCAATAGCCCTGAAGAATTGTATTTGGCTTTACGGGCCAGGCAAAAGGTCTCCTACGCCGCTTTGATCCGTACACCAGAATTTTCCGTGGTGAGTTTTTCCCCTGAACTCTTTTTCCGGGGGCAAGGGCGGCGTATCTGGACCTCGCCCATGAAGGGAACAATTCATCGAGGAGTTACCCTGGAAGAGGACCAGGCCCTGGCCCGTTGGCTGGCCGGAGATACCAAAAACCAGGCCGAAAACGTGATGATCGTAGACCTTTTGCGCAATGATCTAGGGCGAGTCTGTCAGCCTGGTAGTGTGTTTGTACGGGAGCTCTTTAAAGTAGAACAATATGAAACCCTGCACCAGATGATTTCCACGGTAGAGGGCACTTTGCCCCGCTCGGTGCGCTTAAAGGCCCTCTGGCAGGCCCTTTTCCCCTGTGGCTCCGTGACCGGGGCCCCTAAATTACGCAGTATGCAAATCATAAACGAGCTTGAGTCTTCTCCGCGGGGGGTATATACCGGTGCCGTGGGCTATTTTTCCCCTCAGGGCGATTTGGCCTTTAATGTGGCCATTCGTACCTTGTCCTTGTCCCAGAATAAAGGAGAGCTTGGTATTGGTTCAGGGGTAGTTTGGGATAGTGATCCACGCATGGAATACGACGAATGTCTCCTAAAGGCCTCTTTTTTAGTGGATAAAACCCCTTGCTTCCAATTGGTAGAGACCATGCTTTTTGATCCCCTAAAGGGTATCCCCCTGCTGGATTTGCATCTGAAACGTTTGCGCTATTCGGCGGCCTATTTTGGCTTTGCGCTGGATATAGAAGGGCTCAAACGCGTTCTTGCTTCGTGTAAACAAAGGCTTTCAAAAAAGGCCAAGATCAGGGTGCTATTATCAAAAGACGGTTCTCTTGAGCTTCAGGTTTATACCTTGGCCCCGCTGAGCGGGCCGGTAAAAATAGGCCTTGCCCCGCGCCAGGTAGACGCCAAGTGGCGGCCCTTTTTGTTTCATAAGACCACGTATCGTCCCTGGTATGAAGGCCCTCGTAAGGAGGCCTCTTTACAGGGCCTCTTTGACGTGCTGTTCGTCAACGAGCAAGGAGAACTCACCGAAGGGACCATTTCTAACTTATTTATAGAGTTGGAAGGCAAACTTTTTACGCCTCCCCTGAAGGCAGGCCTGCTCCCCGGGGTGCTTCGATGGTCTTTGTTGCGTTCCGGGCAGGTAAAGGAGCGTTCCCTACGAATACGCGATCTGGAAAGGGCCACTAAAATATTTGTAGGTAATGCTGTAAGGGGCTTAATTCCCGTATCTTCTTGGTTTTGGCTTTGAACCTCACGACCAAAATTGGGCTTTGAGATCACGGACAATCGTTTTGAGGTCTCTTCCCTTTTGGTGTTGCATATATATCTTTGTGCTGCTTGGCCCTTGGGTTAAGAGTGGGGACAATTCTTGTAGGTAATGGGTAAGGCCTAGGGCCTTGGTAGACTCTTTTAGCCATTCAAGTAATCGCCTAAGTCCTTGGGTAAAGGATATGCATTGGCCAGATAGGGGATCGATAAAACGCCCCTTTACCCCGTAACGGGCTGCTTGCCACTTGCCGTAAAGGATCAATTCTTGCTCCGGGGGCTTTGTTGGAGCAGGCCCTGTCAACAGATAATGGCCCAGGGCCTGGGTTAAGGCCACTAGGGCCGTAATTTCTTTTAAGCGTCCGGGGACGTCGTAAATCCGGATTTCTACGGTTCCCAGGGCCGGCTGAATCCGTAAGTCCCACCATAAATCGCAGACATCGGTGATAATGCCCAGGTCTTTTAACTTGCTTATTAGGCCCTCTAGCTCTTGCCAAGTAGAAAAATCTCGGGGCAACCCGGCCAGGGGGAGGACTTCGAATAGTTTGCTTCGGTAAGAATGAAACCCGGTGGGGTGTCCTTCGTAGAAGGGAGAAGAGGTGCTTAGAGCCAAGAGCAGGGGCAAGTAGGGGCGCAAGCCCCGGTATACTTTTAAGGCGCTTTCTCCAGAAGGCATACCCAAGTGGATGTGTAACCCCTGGGCGATGAAGCGCCTGCCTACCAGTTGCAGCTCTTCAAAGATGCGCTGGTAACGTTTCTTCTCCCATATTTTTTGCTCTTTGGCCTGGGCAAAGGGGTGTAAACTGGCCGCAAAGATGAGGGCCTTGTTTTTAGCGGCTATTTTTTCCAGCCGCCGGATATATTCCCTAAGGAAATCCTCTACTTCTTTTACGTTACGACATATTGGTGTGACCAGTTCAATCATGGATTGGTAGGCTTCGGGCTTTAGAAAAGGCCGGAGCTCTTCAGGGGCCTCTTTCAGTATTACCGGGCCCTGAGGGCAAAGGTTTAGGGTTTGGGGGTCAAGAATTTGTAGCTCTATTTCCACCCCTAGAGTAAGGGGATTACTAGAGCAAAAGAAAAGCGTCAGTAATCACCATCCTTTATCTTTTTTAAGGCCAGCGAGGCTATGGTCGCCAGAAAAGCGGCCCCTACAGGCAGTACACCCTCGTCAAAATCGAATCGGGGACTGTGGGCTGGTATACCTTCGAGGCCCTTCTTGGCGGCACCAAAACGTACAAAACACCCGGGTACGTGTTTTAAATAAAAGGCAAAGTCTTCACCTCCCAGGCTTGGATGCTGCTGTTTTACTACACCTTTTTGTCCCACTACGCGTTCTGCGGCTTCTCTGGCCCATTGAGCCTCTCGAGAGGTGTTTATCACCGGGGGATAGCCTTGGCTAATTTTGGTTTCTATATGGGCCCGGTGTAGTTCGGCAACCCCGTGGGCCATTCTCTTTATCCCACTAATGATGCGCTGTCTTATCTCGGGATGGGTGGAACGAATAGTACCTTCTAAATGGGCGGTTTCCGCAATTACATTATGGGCGACACCGCCCTGGAAACGCCCCACCGTTACCACGCAGGGGTAGGCGGGATTTACTTCTCGCGAAACTATGGTCTGTAAGCTCATGACCAGAAGAGACCCCACGACTACGGCATCGATGGCCTCATGAGGCCAGGCGGCATGACCCCCCTTACCGCGAACATGCAGGTCAAAACGGTCGGTAAAGGCACAAATGAGTCCTTCATTAACGGCTATTTCCCCTACTTTAAAGTGTCGATCAATATGACCACCAAATATGGCGCCTACTCCTTGGAGGGCCCCCTCTTGAATCATGGCCTTTGCCCCGGCCCCTTTCTCTTCGGCAGGCTGGAATAAAAGGCGCACTCTACCGGGGAGCTGTTTCTGTTTAGGCTGAAGCAAGGCTGCTGCCCCCAACAACATGGCCACATGACCATCGTGTCCGCAGGCGTGCATTACGCCGGGGACACGCGAAGAGAAAGAAAGCCCGGTTGCTTCGTGCAGGGGTAGGGCATCCATATCGGCCCGCAGGGCTACTATAGGGCCTTTGGCCCCCATTTCGGTTATTATCCCTGTGCCCGCGATTCTACGGTGCTTGAGGCCTAGTTCTTTGAGTTTGTCTTCGATGAAGGAGGCAGTCTTTTCCTCTTGATAGGCCAGTTCAGGCCACTGGTGCAGGTGGCGGCGAATATGGATCATCCAGTCCATGATTTTTTTGGGTACCGCAATAGTCGTTTCCATCGATGATAAATTATAATTTTTATCTCTTAAAAAGTAAAAAATATTTGAATATCTCTCCTTGCTAGCTAGCAAATATCGCCAAAGGTTCTTGGTCCGCTATTTTTGTTACGTATTTGTTACAAAATTAACCCCCCTTTTACCCCCGATAGGGCTATAAAAATAAGACGAAAAAGCCTGATAAGGAGGATGTTATGAGGTCCAAGTGGGGGGTTTTTTTACTTTTATGTTGTTTGTGGTGGTGGGCCCCA
Source organism: Thermodesulfobacteriales bacterium (assembly GCA_026988575.1). Classification (GTDB taxonomy): domain Bacteria; phylum Desulfobacterota; class Thermodesulfobacteria; order Thermodesulfobacteriales; family Thermodesulfatatoraceae; genus JALSKZ01. Next base: position 17,764 of record JALSKZ010000087.1, read on the forward strand.
GGGGCCAAGGCCTATGTTTTGGGTGATCTCCAGGGGAAAACAGACTTTAGGGAAGAGATTCGGGTAGAGGCCTGGTCTACCTTTGACAGGGGCAGCGGAGACGATTCCTATACTTTTGGGTCCAGTAAGATGCGTTTGGGTTTTGGGTTTAGCGGTCACCTGGTGGAAGCCTATACCCAGCTTCATTGGACTCAATTTGTAGGTCTACCTACCAAGGCGGTCTTTGGGACAGGCCCGCTTTACTATGGGCAGAACAACGGGGCCCAAAATCCAGGCTATGCTGCTATTGCCCAGGCCTGGTTGCGTATTAAGTGCCCGCGGGTAAAGGGAGCAAGTATACGGCTTGGCCGCTTTGTTTACAATTCAGGCCTTGAAGTCCTGCCCGGGGATCCCACCCTCCGGTGGCTTACCCAAAAGCGTATTTCACAACGCCTTATAGGAGGTTTTGAGTGGTCAAGGGTAGGGCGTTCCTTTGACGGTTTCCAAGTGGTTTGGGACCAACACCTATGGAACATTACTCTTACGGCCGTACACCCCACGGCTGGAGGCTTTTATCTCCGTCGCGATGATCCTACTCTAGGGGGTTTTTCTCTACACGATGTTTCCATCTTATCTATGGCCACTACTTTAAAAGACACCTATGTCCCAGGTCTAGAGGCCCAGCTTTTTTATTACTACTATAATGATAATCGTCACCTGGGGGCCGACCCAGAAGTCCACACCTTTGGTGGTCACGTACTATATACCCGCGCTTTAGGTCCGGGAAGGGTAGATTTGCTCTTTTGGGGGGCCTACCAGAGCGGGGTTTATGCCGGCCTAGATCATTCAGCCTATGGTCTTGCCCTGGAAGGGGGCTATAAACTGGCCGAAGTGGCTGGGCAACCTTGGTTGCGTGTAGGCATGTGGTATGGCTCTGGTGATGATGATCCCACTGACCAAGATCATAACACCTTCTTCATGATGATCCCCACCCTGCGCATTTATGCCCTGACTCCCTGGTATAACCTTATGAATACCACCTATTATTTTGCTCAATTAATCTTAAAGCCCCACACAAAGGTTACTTTGCGTAGTGATTTGACGCGCCTTTATCTAACCGAAAAAAACGACGCCTGGTATTTGGGTTCGGGTATTACACGCCCAGATTCTTTCGGCTACTCCTCCAAACCTTCGGGTAATGCCGACGACCTGGGTACGATGTGGGATCTTTCCCTGTTTTTGAAGGATCTTTACCGCTTCCGCGGGCTCCAAGGGGGGTTAAACCTCTACTATAGCCACGTATGGGGGGGAGACGTAGTGGCCAACAGCTTTCCCCAAGACGACAGCATGGATTTCTTTTATGCGGAAGCGATAATCACTTTTTGATCCTGGGGCCTGGGTTGTTCTGGTCCCTTAATTTTTGGTTGAGGGAGGTTTCAGGTGCAAATCAGACCAATTTTAACCATCCTTCTGGTGATTTTTTGCTTGGTTTCTTGTCAGGCCTGGCATGGCCAGCACAAGAGACTCCCTTCGGGGCAGTCCCTTTTGGCACACCCGGAGCTTAGCGAGCAGGAAAAGCTTATTCCCTGTGCTTCGTGTCATAAGGAGGTGACGCCAGAGATATACGCCCAGTGGTATAAATCTCGTCATGGTCTGGACAATGTTAAGTGTTTTCAGTGTCACGGTACATACGAAAACTTTCAAGTTGAGCCCTCTGTAGGACGCTGTGCCTCTTGTCACGCCAAAGAAGTGCGCCACTCACCCCGGGACAAAAAGTGCTGGGCATGCCATCCAGCCCATAAATTTAGCGTACATAGATAAGGAGGTACAATATGGGCCTTTCTAGAAGAGAATTTCTGAAGACAACGGCTGCCCTGACGGCGGCCGCTCTGGCCGGTATTGATTTGCCCTTAAAAGGTGAAGACCTGGCCCAAGCAGCCGAAGTAGACGGCTGGTTTAGAGGGACTTGTCGTTTTTGTGGGGTAGGCTGTCGTGTGGAACTTGGGGTCAAAAACGGCCGCCCAGTGGCCATTAGAGGCGTACCCCAGTCGCGCACCAATATGGGTTACTTGTGTATGAAGGGGATGCTTTTTTACCAACTAATGAGGCACCCCGACCGGCTTAAAAGACCCCTTTATCGGGCCCGAAAGACCGACCAATTTCGGGAGATCTCCTGGGAAGAGGCCCTAGATATAGCAGCGGAGAAATTTGCCCAGGCCCTAAAGACCTACGGCCCTGCCTCCGTAGCCTATTATGGTTCAGGCCAGGCCTTGACCGAAGAGACCTATCTCTTTCAAAAGGTCATGCGTGCTGGTTTGCGTACCAACAATGTGGAGGGTAACCCTCGCCTTTGTATGGCCAGTGCAGTGGGGGGTTATATTACCTCCTTTGGTGCCGATGAACCTATTGGGTCATATGCAGATATTGAACAGGCCTTTTGCTTTTTTATCATCGGAAGCAACATGGCCGAGGCCCATCCGGTCCTCTTTAGGCGGGTAATGCGTCGTAAGCTCGATAACCCTGATAAGGTCTTTGTCATTAATGCGGATCCTCGAGTGTCTCCTACTTCTCGTATTGCTGATATCCATCTCCAATTTGAGCCTGGTACGGACTTGGCGCTCTTAAACGCCATGGCCTACGTCATCTTAGAGGAAAAGCTTTATAACGAAGACTTTATCAAAAATTATTGTGCCTTTCGGCTAGGTAAACAGAAAAAACGCGTTTCTTTTGAGGAGTATAAGAAGTTTATCGCGGTCTATACGCCAGAGCGGGCCGCGGATATCTGTAAAGGGAATATTACTCCTGAGATAATACGTTTGGTGGCGCGCAAGTTTGCCACCTCGCCGGCTACCATGAGTTTTTGGACCATGGGTATCAACCAACGTATTCGGGGGGTGTGGGCCAATAATCTCATCCACAATCTGCACCTTTTGACCGGTCAGCTTTGCCGTCCCGGTGCGGACAGCTTTTCTCTTACTGGTCAGCCCAATGCCTGTGGTGGGGTGCGTGAAGGAGGAGGTCTCTGTCATATCCTTCCCGGGCATCGTCCAGTAAAGGTAGACAAACTGCGCCACCAAGTAGAAGATCTCTGGGGAGTCCCTCGGGGACGCATTCCCGCCAAGCCCGGCTACCACACCATGGCCATGTTTTCCGCGGTGAACCAGGGAAAGATTAAGGCCATATGGATAAACTGTACCAGTCCGGCTCAAAGTTTGCCCAACGCCGACAAATATCGCAAAGGTCTGGCGCGCGAAGACGTGTTTGTGGTGGTTACCGATATCTTTCCCACCAAGACCACAGAATTGGCCAACCTTGTCCTGCCCACGGCCTTTCACTTTGAAAAGACAGGAGTTTACGGGTGTACCGAAAGGCGTTCCCAGTTGACGGTAAAGGCGGTAGACCCCCCTGGAGAGGCCAAACCTGAAGTATGGATCGTGCGGGAATGGGCCCTTAAACTGGCCGATAAACTAAAAGACCCGGTGGTTAAAAAGTGTGTAGAACCCTTTTTAGGGCTTGAGGAGGGTTATGCCCTGCCCAAGGCCATCTGGGATGAATATACCCAAAAACTCACCGCAGGGCGTGATAATGATTTACGGGGAGCGCCTTACGAGGTCTTAAAAAAGCTCCCCGACGGCGTCCAGTGGCCTGCCCCCACCAAAGAGTGGGCCCTACGAGGCGGTACCTATAAAAAGTTTGTTCGTGGTCTTGACCCCTTGGCTGATATTCATGCCGTAGACGAAAGACCCTATCAATTTTACGGGCCGGCCCATAAAGACCGCAAGCTGTGGATCTGGTTAAGACCCCATAAAGGCCCTGCTGAAGAACCCGATGCCGAATACCCCTTTTATCTCTCTACCGGTCGCGTAATTGATCATTGGCACACTTCCAGTATGACCGGGCGTATCAAAGAGCTTATGCGGGCCAACCCCTATGCTTACGTGGAAATAAATCCCAAAGATGCCAAGAGACTGGGAATAGGGCCTGGGGACATGGTACTGGTAGAAACCCGCAGGGGACGGAATATCCTTCCCGCCAAGGTCTACGAGGGCCCCATGGAAAAGATGGTCTTTGTTTACTGGCATGATATGGCCGAGGAGCGCATGATTAATAGGGTTACTAAAGACGCCTTTGACCCCGGTTCCAAGGAGCCTGAATTCAAGATCTGCGCCTGTAAAATAAGGCGTCTTTCAGGACCGAAACCCTTAAAACCCTATATTGTGCGTCTTTAAAAAAGGCCGGGGGAAAGGCCCCGGCCTTCTGCAGGAGGCAAATATGCCTATAGGTGGCTTTGTTATCCATGTGTGGCCTGCTAAAAAGCCCCAAGTCCTAAAAGAGCTGGCCCGAGAAGAGAGACTTAGTGTTTACGCCCATGACGATAAGGGGCACGTGGTGGTGGTTATTGAAACAGAAACTTCTGAAGAAATGGCCCACCTTGTGAGATCTTTGTCTCTAATAGAAGGCATTTTTACCATTAATCTGGCCTATTTATACGGAGAAGATGAGGTTGAAAAGATCGAATCAGGAGCATATAAACCCCAAACTGTTTTCGGCAAGGCCTTTAGATAAAGGCCGTCGAACCTTTATCTTAGGCCTGTTAGGCTGGGCCTTCTCCTCCACTGCGGCCCAAGCCAAGGGGTTTTGGGGCTCACCGGTTAAGACCAACCACCTGCGCCCACCCGGAGCTGTTTCAGAAGAGATTTTTGCGGCTCGATGTATACGTTGTGGGCGCTGTGCCGAGGCATGTTCCTATCGTTCTATAAAAATTCTCGATATACGTTCTGGAATATTTGCGGGAACCCCCCTTATTGAGGTGGAGAAAACCCCTTGCTTTTTGTGTATGAAGTGTGGGGAAGTGTGCCCTACAGGGACCTTAAGACCTCTAAAGCCCGAGGAAGTACGTATGGGGGTGGCGGTAATTAACACACGACAATGTGTGACCTGGAGGGCAGTGGCTTTGTGTCGCACTTGTTACAATGTATGTCCCTTCAAAGAAAAGGCCATTCACCTGGACCGCTTACGTCCTGTAGTAGACGAAAAATTTTGTACCGGCTGTGGCATATGTGTACACGGCTGTCCCGTGTCTCCCAAAGCCATAAATGTCGAGCCGTTATAGAGCCCCTTTAGGGATATGTGGTCGAAAAAATTTAAATATCAACGCGTGCGCCTGCTGGTTCAGGCCGGGGCCTTTTTGGTCATTTTACTCAACCCATTGGTTATTTATTACTCTAAATGTTCTTTTGTCCAAGGCTGGTATCAATCATTGGCCATAGGAAAGCTCTGGTTTGTATCGCCCCTTGAAGGTCTAGAAAGTATCTTGGTCTCCAAAACAGTCTATTTTCCTCTGGTTATAGGCCTTTTGCCCCCGGTAATTTTGGCCCTGTTTTTGGGACGGGTGTTCTGTGGCTGGATTTGTCCTATAAATTTTTTGTCTTCCTTGGTAGACCGAGTTTTCAAGCGTCAAGGGGCCAAAGACCAGGTGGTGCTTCCCCTTTGGTTGATTTGGTTTTCTTTAATAGGGGAGCTAATGTTTTCTATGATTATAGGGGCCCCTCTTTTTGTCTTTCTTTCTCCCCCTGGGCTTGTAGGCCGTGAGATAATGATGGTGGTGTTTTTCCATACGTTGGCCTTGGAAGGGATAATTATTGTAGTGGTATTGGCTTTAAATTTGGTGACCAAGCGCTTTTTCTGTCGCTATTTGTGTCCCCTAGGGGCCTTGTTGGCCCTTTTGGGGGTCAGACGCCGGCTTATAGTAAAGCTTGAGGCCGAAAAATGTAAAGGATGCCGGCGGTGTGGAGCAGTTTGCCCTTTGGGGCTTGCCCCCCAGAGGGGCCAGGCTCAGGGTCCCTATTGCTGGAATTGCGGCACATGTATTGATGTATGTCCCCATCAAGCTTTGACCTTCTTTTGGCGTTCTGGCGGTGAAAATACTAGTCTTCACCGGGGTCAAAACGATACCCCACCCCAGGGTGAGTAATAATAAAACGTGGGTTGTTGGGGTTTGGTTCTATTTTTTGTCGTAGCCTCTGGATGTGTACGTCCAGGGCCCTGCTCCAGGGATAGATTTCTTTTCCCGGCCATAACTGTTCCCGGAGAAAATCTCTTGACAATATTTCACCTGGATGATCGGCAAATATGCTCAATAGATCAAACTCTTTGCGGGTAAGCTTGATCGATTTGCCGTGTAGGTATACTTCTCGCCGGCGGTGGTCAATGGTAAGGGGCCCAAAGTGCATAATTTGACTTCGGACTCTATCCGGGCTCTGAGCCCTGCGGAGACAGGCCTTAATGCGGGCCAACAATTCCAGGTATTCAAAGGGTTTGGTTATATAATCGTCTGCCCCGTATTCAAAACCCCTAATTTTATCCGAAATGCTGTCTCGGGCGGTAAGCATCAAGAGGGGTATGTTGCTTTGCTGGCGTATTTGTTGACACACCTTGAGCCCGTCTGCATCGGGTAGATTTAAATCAAGTATTATTAGATCGGGCCCTTTTTCTTGTAGTAAACGGAGCCCCTCTCCGGCATTAGGCGCTCCAAAGACTTTAAACCCATCGAGTTCTAGCTGTTCCTGTAAAATTAATAGTATATCCTGGTCATCTTCAATGATGAGTATTTTTGTTTTATTCACCAACACTCCCCCTTTTTTTGGGTAACGAAAAATAAAAGATTATGCCTTGGTGTTTAGGTCTTTCCACCCAGATTTTCCCTCCGTGGGCCTCTATTATTCCCTTACAAATGGCCAGGCCTAGACCAATACCTTTGCGCTTTGTCCTTGACGATTGATAAAACTTCTTAAAAACAAGGGGCCATTCTTCTTCGGGTATCCCCGGACCAAAGTCTTCAATAGAGACACGAATTTCTTGAGGAAATTCCTCTACTTGGATAATGATTTTGGTATTAGGAGGAGTAAATTTAATGGCGTTTGTTAATAAATTAGTAATTACTTGTTGTATTTTTTCGTAATCAAATACGATATTTATTTTTTCTTTTTTGGGATTAAAATCTAGATCTATATCTTTTTCTTTAGCCATAGGCATAACCAAAAATATAGCATCATTTATAGCCGCAATTATATTGTTCTCTTCTAATAGTAGTTCCATTTGTCCACTTTCTAGTTTGGCACAGTCCAGGAGGTCTTTGATCATTTTAGACAATTTTTCGATATTTTTACGCACTATTTCTAGATATCGACTATCTAATTGTCCTTTGCGGTCTAATAAGTCAATGGCTCCCTTTATAGCTGTTACTGGTGTTTTGAGATCATGGGTGATATTTGAAAAAAATTCGGAACGAAAACTTTCTATTTTTTTTAGTTCTTCATAGGCTATATGTAATTCTCTGGTAGCTTCTTTTATCTTTTCTTCTAATTTTTCTTGATGGCTTATTAAGCTATCAATCATCTTATTGAAACAATTGCTTAACTCCTCCCATTCGTCTCCCGTGTTAATATTTACCCGACCATTTAAGTTGCCCTGCTCGATATTTCTGGAAACTCTTATAAATATATGTAAAGGTTTTAGTACAAAATGACGTAAGAAGAAAAATAAAACGCCGAATATTAATAGAGTTATCAAAATAGAGGCCAGAATGAGCATTTGATAATTCATGCGCAATTCTTTAATAAAAGGTTTGGCCGAAAGAGTTACACTAATACAGGCTGGGGGTTTATAATCTTTCATATAGGAGTGACACTGATAGCATACGTTTTGGAAGCGTAGAGGAGCGGCATATAAAAACTTCTTTTCCTTTTTAACATACCGCCAATATTCTTTCACTCTTGGATCTTGAAATTTTTGGATGGCCTTCTTTTCAAATACATTAGGCCGGTGATTGGGGTTTTGGGTATGGAGTACAGCTACTTTAAACGTGAAGGGTAGATTTTTGGGAGAGGCAAAATCAGCCAGGTCTTTAGTAAAATGTGAAGGAGTAATTAAGACTATTTTTTTGCCTTGCTTGATGTAAATCCCTCCGTGACTGGAAATCCACTCTCTGGTCAGGGTGATATATTGGTAAATACCCTGGGCCTCTCTGTGCATCTGTTCCACAAAAAATTGTTCTTGTTTTTTGATGGACCACCACACGAAGATCAGCCAGAAGGTAGCTAGGACCAAGGCCAGGGAAAAAAGTAATTTTCGTTCCAGAGGCGAAAACATAGTTACACTCTTGTTACAACTTTAACCCCACATTTACGCCAAAGTAATTTAAAAAAGATAATACGGCCGACTGAAAATAACCTGGGTCTAGGGGACACCATAAAACAAAATAACCTAAAGAGGGGACAGGCCTTTATGAACAAAGCCAATTTAATCCTCGGGTTAGTCATCGGCATAATTTTTACCACAATCATTTCTTTGGTCACGGCCTCTAAGGTCATCTCTACTGGTAGGGCTAATTTTTGCAGTTCTTGTCACGAGATGGAAATCTTTCGTGATACGTGGAGGGCAGGGGGGCATGGACCAGCGGATAAAGGAGTTATAAAGGCTCAGTGTGCCCAGTGTCATTTGCCCCATGATAATTTAGTAGTCTATCTGATTTCCAAGTTTAAATTTGGTCTCCACGACTATCTTGCACACTTGCGCGGGAAGGGTAAGCCTCAGCAATGGCTGGTCAAATGGGAACAAGATCAGGAACAAGCCCCTAAGGCCTATGAATCAGGGTGTAGAGAGTGCCATCAGCAATTGATAGCCCCAGGTATTCCCCTTAAGGCCTTTACGGCACATCGCCAGTATGAACTAGGGCTGACGCAAAAGACGTGTATTTCTTGTCATCAGAGTGTGGGGCACGGAGACATTATTACCGCGATGAAGGAGACCCTAAAGAAGCAAGCAATATTTAAATAACACCAAGGAGGCTCCTATGAGGGTTTGTGGTCTTTTTAGATGTGTTTTTTTGATTGTTTTGGCCACCTTTTTGTGTTTTTCAGGGGCTTTGGCCCAGTCCAAGAAGGTTTTATATCCTGATCTGGCCAAAACCAAAGAGTTGATCATTACCCGAGGCTATTCCAAAGCCGCTCTCCAGTGTATCCAGTGTCATGCCCAGAAGACTCCCGGTATTGTAGAAGACTGGAAGAGCAGTAGTATGGCCCGGGCCGGGGTGTCTTGTTATGACTGTCATGTGGTGCCCAAAAGCTCTCCTATGGCCAGCCAGTGTAAAGGCGTAAAGGGTAGTAATATCTTTACCTCCCCCATGGTTTCTCCTAAGACATGTGCTCGATGTCATCCGTCTGAAGTGGAACAATTTGAAAAAAGCGCCCACGCTGCTCTAGCCAGTCAACCCGTGGTGAAGGGTTTGGTAAAACTTTGGCGTAATTTGGAAGGTGGTGTCTTTGCCGGTATGGATCCCCAAAGCCCTCTTACCACCGCCCCTCGCCAGAGTGGTTGCCAGGCCTGTCATGGCTCACAGGTAAAACTAGGTCCAGACCATAGGCCTACTAAAGATAGTTGGCCAGGGGGTATCGGGCACAGATATCCCGATGGTGGTATTGGCAATTGCACTGTTTGTCATAACAGGCACGCCTTTAGTATTGCACAGGCTCGCAAACCTGAAGCATGTGGTAAATGCCATCTGGGACCAGATCATCCCAACATGGAAATTTATTACGAAAGTGCCCACGGACAAAAATATCTCACCGAGGGAGAAAAGTGGAATTGGGAAGCCGCTCCTGACGCCTGGGAACCAGGTGATTATACCGCACCTACCTGTGCCACGTGTCATATGAGCGGCATTGGAGACTTGTCCACCACGCATAACGTGACTGAAAGGCTTAAGTGGGACTTAGTGCACAAAAAGAGTGTGGTCCGTAGTGGACAAAGGGGGGATGGCATCCGGGGCCGGAAACTTATGCGGAAAGTCTGTCTAAATTGTCATAGTAGTATTTTTGTCGAGGCACACTTCAATAAACTTGATAATTCGGTGGCGCTCTATAATTTCTATTGGGAAAAGACCGCGGCCATGCTTTCTCAATTAAAGGCCAAAGGTCTCTTGAAGAAAGACAAATGGAACGATGGTATCCAGGAACTGGCCTATTATCTATGGCATCATAATGGCCGACGGGCCCGCCAAGGAGCAGCCATGGCTGGTCCTGATTATGCCCATTGGCATGGGTTCTTTCAGATGTTTCAAATCTACAAAGATATCCAGGCCATTTATAATTATCGTCTGAAAAACGGAAAAATCGAAGACTTAAGCACCGTAATGTCTACCGGACCTTATTAAGAGAATAATGTGGGGGCTAGCCCAGGCTAGCCCCTTTATTTGTTGGCGACTTGTTATCCCTTGTGGCCTACAAGCTTTTTCTCCTTGGCAGGTCGTAGAGAGCGGCTGTTTTAGGGACAAAAAGTATCATTGCTGACAACTTCGCTCAGATACTACCCGAAGATCCTGATACCAGAAATATATTTCAGCCTACGCCCTCCCGACGTTGACAGACACCGTAAACCCGGAGGCTGTTACCTGCGCCACCCTCTCGCGACAGGATCGGCAGAGCCTGTTCCCCCGAGTTTGACAGTTAATAGGTAAAAATTGCCTTCCTTGAAAATAAATTCCTTTGTTTTCAAGGGTTTCAGAGGATGGAGGGTGTTTATTTTCCCGCCCCAAGGTCGTTGCCAACCTCGGCCGCAAAGACCGCCTGGATCTTGACCGTATCCGTGACATGATCCGGGCGCTTTCAAAACTCCTTCCTGCCAATGAGGCCGCCGAAATAACGGCTATGATTGAAGCCTCAGGTCTTCCATTGAAGCTGAATTGGGCTAAGTCTGCAGGAGGAATTTATTTTCTTCGCAAGCTCTGGAAGTCTTTCGGGCTTAAGGAATTTTTCGAGAAGAAGCTTAAAGAGAGGCGTTTTGAGATACCGGTGGAAGTGGCCATCTTTGCCATGGTAGCCGGAAGGGCGCTTGCGCCAGACTCAAAGCTTTCCACCTACCAGTGGATCAAGGAGGAGGTTTACTTTCCTGAGGGGCAAGGGCTTGAGCTTGAGCCGTCCTTTAAAATTGTGTCCGGCTTGAGAAGGAAATTTTCAAGCCAGTGGCCAATTTATTCAACCTGAGGGTGGATTTGATCTTTTTTGACACCACAAGTGTGTATTTTGAGACGG
>JALSKZ010000088.1 GCA_026988575.1 Thermodesulfobacteriales bacterium
AAGGCCTTTCCCGGGCCCTGATAAAAAAGTTGCCGGCAGAGGTGTTCTCCAAGGCCTCAGCCGTAACAGAACTCTACGAGGAATTGATGCCCGGCTATGATTTGGCTTATGTGGTACATGAGAGAAAGGTCTTGAAAAGACGTACGCATTTTTTGCTCACCAAGGCCTTAAGCTTTCTAAAAACGTATCTTCCTGAAGAATCATCTTTCTTGGAGGAAAAACTCTCCCGCCTTTCTGGTTTTAGGTCACCCTTTTTACAGGCTAGAACCATTTTATAGTGTATTATTTGGGTGAAAAATTGTTGCGCAAAGATATCGATTAGCTTTGTTATACCGTTAAGGGAGGTAACCTAACCCTTGGGCAGGCCGAAGAGGTCTGTATAGGGGTTTTTAAGAGGCTATTTATAGCTTAGGTTTGGGGCCTATGTTACAGGAACTGAGGCTTAAAGATTTTGTCATTATACGAGAAGCACACATATCTTTTAAGCCCGGGTTTACGGTGTTAACTGGGGAAACCGGTGCGGGTAAATCTATATTCATGCAGGCCCTGGGTTTGCTCCTTGGTCGTCGAGGAGGGCCACATCTTATCCGGCCTGGAGCTGAGGCAGCGGTAGTGGAAGCAGTGTTTTTTGGGGGCCAAACTTTGGCCAAACGCCTAGAAGCAATGGGGCTTGAGCCTTGTGAAGAGATGATTTTGCGCCGGGTAATCGCCTCTAAGAGCCGTTTGTATATTAATGGTTCGCCGGTGAATTTGCAGATGGTCTCTCGGCTTACCCAAGGACTTATTTTGTTGGCCAGTCAGCACGAGCACCAGACATTAGCCCGCCCGGAAGACAGGTTAAAAATACTTGACCAATATGGAGGACTTAAGGATCTGGTTTTGGCCTATCAAAGGGCCTTTGAGGAATATCGTCGGTCTTTAGCCGCTTACGAGGACCTTGCTCAGCGCCTGGGACAGTTGGAAAGAGAAAGAGATTTTTTGCGGTTTCAGATCCAGGAGATCGAATCGCTAAACCCCCAACCCGGAGAAGACAAGGCCCTTATGGAAGAAAGGAGCCTTTTACGAAATTTGCACAAACTTCAACGACTTGTAGGTGAAGGTGTAGGCCAAATTAATAGCGCCCTTGAAGGCCTTTCTTGGGCTCGCAAAAACTTATCTGAGGCCCAGGCCCTGGATGCTCGTATGAACGAGATGGTCTCGCGTTTGGAAGATATTTTCTATGAACTAGAAGATATTTCCTTTGGGTTGCAAGATTATCTCTCTCAGCTGCCCCATGAGGGAGACAAGCTGGAAGAGATAGAGTCTCGCTTGGCCGAACTTGAGCGTTTGAAGAGAAAATACGGAGGGAGTTTGGACGATGTCTTGGCCCAGTTAAAAGAGCTTAAAGAGATGTATGACCAACTAGAATACGGAGAAGAAGAGCTTGAGAAACGCAAACAAGAGCTAGACCACAAGACTAAAGAGACCTTGGCTTTAGCCAGGACATTGTCTGAAAGACGCAAAGAAGCGGCCCAAGGACTTTCTAAGGCCGTAAGAGAGAGGCTTTCGCAACTGGGGCTTAAGGGAACCAGGTTTTTAGTGGAAGTGCGGAGTGCTTCTTTGGCGGCCGATAATCTGGGGCCGCAGGGTTTGGATCAGGTGGAGTTTATGGTAGCTACTAATCCCCAGGCCCCTTTGCGTCCTTTGAGTATGGTCGCTTCGGGAGGGGAACTATCCCGCATTTTTTTGGCCTTAAAGGTGGTGGTAGCCAGGGACCAAGAGGCACAACTCTTCCTCTTTGATGAGATTGACGCGGGCATAGGCGGCCTTACAGCGTCAAAGGTAGGGGCCTTGCTTCGCGAACTAGCCCAAAAGGCTCAGGTCATTTGCATTACGCACCTGCCCCAAATTGCGGCCTTGGCAGACCATCATTTGGTCGTGGAAAAGAGAATAGAAGAGGGTGAGGCCCTCACCCAGGTCAGGGTCTTATCCCAGCAAGAACGAGTTCAAGAAATAGCACGCATGCTCGGACAGGAAGATGCCCAAGAACTTGCGCAAAAAATGCTCCAGTCATGAAAAAACACAAGGCCCTTTTACTTTTTTCCGAAGGATTAGATAGCATATTGGCGGGTAAATTACTCCAAAAGCAGGCCATAGAGGTGGTGGCCCTCCGTTTTATCACCCCCTTTTTTGGTTGGTCCTGGAAGGGCCGGGAAGAGGAATTTGTCCTTAAAATGGCTGAACAATTCGGCTTTAAAGGGATAGTCCAAGACATTACCACCGATTTTTTAAAAGTCCTTGAGGCACCAAAACACGGCTATGGTAGTCGGATCAATCCGTGTATAGACTGTCGTATCCTCATGCTAAAGAAGGCCAAGGCCTTACTAGAGCTCACCGGGGCAGATTTTTTGGCCACAGGAGAGGTAGTAGGACAACGGCCCATGACGCAACAGCGGCACATGTTGAGACACATAGAGAAGGAAGCCCAGGTGGAGGGGTTAGTGGTTCGCCCTTTGTCCGCAAGAATACTCTGGGAGACCGAGGCCGAAAGAAGGGGCTTGGTGCGTAAGGAACAATTTTTTTCTTGGGCCGGGCGAGGGCGCAAAAAACAAATTGTCTTGGCTCGTTCTATGGGGCTTAAAGAAATACCTTCCCCAGCAGGGGGGTGTCTGTTAACTGATCCCCATATAGCAGACAGGATCAGACTTTACCTGCAGCACAAGGATATTAAGGGGCTTAATGCCCCGGTGGCGGAGTTACTTACCTTTGGACGCCATTTCCCATTACCAGGGGCCTGGCTAGTTTTGGGACGTACGGCAGAGGAAAACCAACGCCTGTTAAGACTGGTTACTCCCCAAGACACCATAATAAAACTAAAAGACCTGCCCGGACCAACGGGTCTTATCTTGGGGCAAGCCTCAGGCAAGGTCTTAGAAGAGGCTGCCAGCCTATTGCGACGCTATGCCCCTAAGGCCCGCCATATGTCTGGGGTAGAGGTATTGGTAATCTCGGGAACAAGCAAAAGATCCATGTTTAGAAAGTAGGGGTTTAGGGGGACGAGGAGGGAGATAAAAGGGAATTAAGCCATACTAACCCTTGCTTACTTAGCAAAAACAGACTAAAGCTCAGCGCAAAACTTGTGTGCACAGGAGGGAAATATGCCTGGAGAAAAGATAAGGCTTACGGAGGGATCCAAACTCATTGTTCCTGAAGAACCCATTATCCCCTATATCGAAGGAGACGGTATAGGACCAGACATTATGCGTGCTGCCCTACCGGTGTGGAATGCGGCGGTAGAAAAGGCCTATGGGGGCAAGCGTAAGGTCCACTGGAAGGAGCTTTTGGCCGGAGAGAAGGCCTACCAAGAAACAGGTAATTATTTGCCACAGGAGACCCTTCAAGGCATAAAAGACCATGTGGTGGCCATTAAAGGGCCCCTGACCACCCCTGTAGGGGGAGGTTTTCGCAGTTTAAACGTGACGATTCGTCAGGTGCTAGATCTTTACGCCTGTGTGCGACCTGTGCGTTGGGTTCCCGGGGTGCCAAGCCCGGTAAAGCATCCCGAAAAGGTAGACATGGTAGTCTTTCGTGAAAACACCGAAGACGTATACGCAGGCATTGAATGGGAGGCAGAAAGCCCGGAGGCCCAAAAAATAATTACCTTTTTAAGGGAAGAGTTTGGTCGCGAGATACGTCCAGACTCTGGTATTGGCTTAAAGCCCATCAGCCGTTTCGGGACTAAGCGTTTGGTGCGCAAGGCCATTCAGTATGCCCTGGCTCACAACAGGCCCAGCGTGACCCTTGTTCACAAGGGCAACATCATGAAGTTTACCGAAGGCGCCTTTCGTAACTGGGGCTATGAGCTGGCCCGGGAAGAATTTTCGGAATACACCGTTACCGAGGCCGAGTTATGGGAAAAATATGAGGGGCAGTGTCCAGAGGGGAAAATAGTCATCAAAGATCGTATAGCCGACGCCATGTTCCAGTGGTCTTTGCTTCGGCCTGAAGAATACAGTGTGTTGGCCATGCCCAACCTCAATGGAGATTACATATCTGATGCCCTTGCGGCCCAGGTGGGGGGCTTAGGAATGGCCCCTGGGGCCAACATTGGTGACGGCTACGCGGTATTTGAGGCTACTCATGGTTCAGCTCCCAAGTATGCTGGTCAAGACAAGGTTAATCCCAGCTCGGTGATACTCTCTGGGGCCATGATGTTTGAGTATATTGGCTGGAAAGAAGTGGCTGACCTTATTTGGCAGGGTATTACTAGGGCTGTGCAAGACAAAATAGTAACTTACGACCTGGCCCGGCAAATAGAAGGCGCTCGATTGGTAAAGTGTTCTGAATTTGGTGCCGCGGTGGTTGAAAGGATAAAGGCCCTTTAACCCGTTATTACTAGGATCACAAAACAGATATTATGAAGTATTTTTGCTTGTCATGACGCGGGCCGTTTTTTGTCATGGTGAGGGCGCTTCTTTTTTTCACAGTCATTGCGAGCCAACGTTAGTGAGCGAAGCAATCTCAGGGAGCAAGAGGAGGAGGTCGCGCGGGCATACAAGTCTTGTTGCGATGACTTGGTTTAACATAAAAATGCTTACCTAAATAGTACTAACAGAATCTTATGGAGGCGGAAAAATGGCGCGTTCAAAATATGATTTCGCCGCTATTGAAGAAAAATGGCAAAAGGTCTGGAAAGAAAAAGCCACTTTTAGGGCCGTGGACAATGACGCTACCCGTGACAAATACTACGTTTTAGAGATGTTCCCTTATCCTTCGGGGCGCATACACATGGGGCATGTGCGCAATTACAGTATTGGCGATGTCTTAGCCCGCTTCCACAAGATGCGCGGAAAAAATGTCTTACATCCCATGGGTTGGGATGCCTTTGGCCTTCCTGCTGAAAATGCTGCCCTAAAACACAACACACACCCTGCTCGGTGGACCTACGATAACATTGCCTATATGCGCAAACAGCTCAAGCGTTTGGGCTTTTCCTACGATTGGGAACGCGAATTTGCTACGTGTGATCCCGAATACTATCGTCACGAACAGCTCTTCTTCATTGAAATGCTAAAAAAGGGGCTTGCCTATCGTAAAAAGACTACGGTGAACTGGTGTGAAGGGTGTCAGACCGTTTTGGCCAATGAACAGGTAGAAGATGGGTGTTGTTGGCGTTGTGGTACTGAGGTTGTGCAAAAAGAAATGGAAGGTTGGTTCTTTCGCATTACGGCCTACGCCGAGGAACTCTTGCGCGATATTGAGCGCCTGCGGGGCAAGTGGCCTGAACGAGTGTTGACCATGCAAATCAATTGGATAGGCAAGAGTGAAGGGGCAGAGATAGAGTTTCCCATAGAAGGTAGCGACCAAAAGATAAGAGTGTTTACCACTCGCCCCGACACCCTTTACGGAGTTACTTTTTTGAGCCTTTCTCCTCAACATCCCCTGGCCCAGGAGCTGGTAAAGGGGCAGAGGGAGCTGGAGCAAGAACTTAAGGCCTTGGCTGAAGAAACAAAGCGTCATCGGCGTCAGATAGAGGAGGGCACCTTAGAGAAAAAGGGGCTCTTTTTGAAGGCCTATGCCTTACACCCCTTGACCAGGGAAAAGATACC